>JAOZMQ010000075.1 GCA_029934195.1 Candidatus Cloacimonadota bacterium
TGAAGTGAATCGCCCCATTCACTATAACCAATTTCTTCTCCAATTCTATCAATACGATTTTCCAAACATGCTTTGCACATTGTCGCATTCTCATCTATACAAGGTTTTCCATCATACAATGTATATTTATCACGATATTTAGTATGGGTTATATTTGGCATGATGATATTTGCTCCTGCTTTTAAACCGAATTCCCGACCTTCATGATGTAAAGTTTGTAAAGCTGTTGTAGAAGCGATATTTACATCTTTCAAATACAATCTGGTAAGGGCTATCATTTTTAGACCGAGTTCCAATTGTTTTTGTTTATTCCAATTTTCAACTCTTGATCTCATTGGTGTTTCTTCATGTGGAATGTAAGGTCCCATACCAATCATATCAATATCCTGATCCTTAAAAAAGATAATATCATCTGACAGCATTTCTTCTGTTTGTCCGGGGAGTCCCATCATTACTCCAGTTCCTACTTGATACCCAATTTTTCTTAGTAAATTTAAGCATTCAAAACGATAATCAAATTGATGATCTTTAGGATGTAATGTCCGATAAAGGTCTGAATTACTTGTTTCAATTCGCAATAGATATCTGTGTGCACCTGCTTTGAACCAGCGTCTATACGTTTCTTCTGATTGCTCTCCAAGACTTAAAGTAATCCCTAATTCATTCTTACTCATTATTTTAATTTTTTGCAGAATATTTTCTACAAAACTAATAAAGTTTTCGTCTATTCTTTCACCGGATTGCAACACTAATGAGCCATAATTCATGTCCAATGCCATTTTTGCAGATTCAATAATTTCTTGTTCTGACATACGAAATCGAGTCACATTAGCATTATCTTTACGAATTCCGCAATAAAAACAATTTTTTTCACAGATATTGCTAAATTCAATGATACCACGATAATATACTTTTTGCCCGACTACTTTTAATTTCAATTCGTAGGCAGCTTTCATTAAACGTTCTATTTCAGATTGTGAATCAGTCTTTAAAAAAAAAATTAGATCATCTTTACTTAAATTATCAAAATTAACTTCTCTCATCTGTAAACCCCAGTTTATACATATTAGCAGGAACAAATAATTCTTCTATTTCTAATGTAGTAAGAATTTTGTCCTCAATTAAAATTTCTTTAATATCCTTTTTATTTAAATCAGCTTTCATTACTAATTCTTCAACACGAGAATATCCTAATTTTGAAACCAAAATAGTGGATAAAGCTTGGCTTTTTTGCACATTCTTCAAACAATTATTAATGTTTACTTTAATTCCGCAAATACATAATTTATTGAATTTTGGAATTGAATTTGTAAGCAAACTAAGCGACTCCAATAAACTAAAACCAAGTAAAGGTAAAAACGGATTTAATTCCATTGATCCTAATCCGGCAACTTGTGCTATAATGTTATCATTTGACATAACTTTTATTGCAACTTGAGTCATCATTTCAGGTATAACCGGATTTACTTTCCCCGGCATAATTGTTGAGCCTTTTTGTCTTTTTGGTAATACTATTTCCGCAATACCTCCACCAGGTCCACTTGATAGAATTCGTAAATCAGTTGAAATTTTTAATAGGTTTGAAGCAGTTGCTTTGAGCATTCCACTAATTTCTACAAAAGAATCCAAATTTTGTGTCGAGTCTATCAAATTTTCACTTCTTGAAATATTAAGGCCGGTTATTCTTCGTAATTGTTCAGCTGCTTGAAAGATAAATTGACGTGGTGCATTTAAACCTGTGCCAATCGCAGTTCCTCCAAGATTAACAGTTTTGATTCTTTCTCTGGATTTAAAAATACGCCATCGATCCCGTGCTATAGCTTCTGAAAATGCTCCAAAAGTCATTCCCATAGTCATTGGAACAGCGTCTTGCATTTGAGTTCTTCCCAATTTTATTATATCTTTGAATTCCATCTCTTTAGCTTGTAGAACTGTCTGCAACTCCGATAGAGCCTTCTCCAAATCTTTGAGCAAAAAAAGTATTGCAATCTTTAGAGCAGTTGGATATACATCATTTGTAGATTGATGTAAATTAATATGATGCAGTGGATGAATTTTGTGGTAACTTCCTTTTGGTAAATTCAATTTTTCTAAAGCAATATTTGCGATTACTTCATTAAAATTCATATTAGTTGAAGTTCCAGCCCCACCTTGCATGGCATCTACTACTATTTGATTATGGAATTTACCATCTATAATTAGTTGACAAGCCCATTGAATTACATCGGAAATCTCAGATTCAATGTATCCTAATTTATGATTTACTTTTACACATGCTAATTTAACATAAGCAAAAGATTTGATAAAAATAGGATTTAATTTATAATTACTAATGGCAAAGTTCTCAATTGCTTTGGATGTTTCATCTCCCCAATACAAAGATTCTGAAATCTTAACCTCATCCAAATCATTTTTTTTTTTGGTCATAATTCTTCCTTTTTATAGAAAAGAGATTAAATCTTTTTATTCATCATCTGAACGGAAACTAACTTTTTATATCGCTCTATTTGAAGTTGCTATTTTGTAGCTTGTTAATTTGCCCAATGCTAAAGCATTGGGCTACAAAAATGATGCTCAATGAAGCTGAAGAATAACTAATTATTCTATTACTTCATTCTCTGTAAGATTAAAAATCCTTTTTCGATTAGATATAAACTTCTTATTATAAAGTTTACTCTATCAAATAATCATCTAATATTCTAATAATCGGACTTAAGTTTCATTAAAAGTATAAGTCTCTTATTCCTTTTTTTAGCTCATCCAATTTAACCATTAATTTGTCTTTTAATTCACCTTCAGCGAATGATTCAATCTCTTTTTCAATAAGTTTAGAACCTACCAATTTTGTTTCTTTACTAGCATAATCTAACAAATATTCTGTATATGTAAGTAAAGCATTTGGCTGGCAAAAACTTTTAATTGTTCCAGGTTTGGAAAGCTCCATAAAATGTTCCCCGGTTCTTCCTAACCGATAACAAGCAGTACAAAAAGAAGGAATAAAACCTTTTTTAGAAAGATCACAAATAATTTCATCTAAACTACGATTGTCCGATAAAATAAACTGACTTTTTTTAAAGGATTCTTTATCTTCTGTTGAATATTCTCCAATACCTATTGATGATCCACCATCAATTTGAGAAACTCCGAGCGGTAAAATTTCATCACGTATTTCTACTGATTCGCGTGCTGTTAGTATAAGTCCTGTATATGGTACAGCTAATCGCAAAATTGCAACAAGTTTTTTAAAATCTTCATCACTTACTTTATGTTTTGGAGATAAAGTAAACTCACTTCCAAATGCAGGTTCAATTCGTGGAAAGGAAATTGTATGTGGTCCAACACCAAATTTTTCTTCTAAATGAAAACTATGTGTTAAGAGAGCCATAACTTCAAATTTCCAATCAAAGAGTCCAATAAGAGCACCAATTCCGATATCATCAATTCCACTTTCAAAAGCCCGTTCTAAACCGAATAAACGCCACAAGTAATTACTTTTTGGTCCACTTGGATGCAATTTTTCATAAGTTTCTTTGTGATATGTTTCTTGGAAAATCTGATATGTTCCAATGCCGGCTTCTTTAACAATTTTAAAGCCTTCTGCATCTAAAGGAGCAGCATTAATATTTACTCGTCTAATTTCACCGTTTTTTATTTTTGTTTTATATACAGTTCGTACGGTATCTGCAATGAATTGAGGAGTATAACGTGAATGTTCTCCATAAACCATTATCAAACGTTTATGCCCATTTTTTTCTAAAGCAAGTGTTTCTTTAACTAATTCATCAGTTGAAAGTGTTTTGCGATAGCAATCATGGTTTGATATTCTAAACCCACAATAGACGCAATCATTTATACATTCGTTACCTACGTAAAGAGGAGCAAATAAAACAATACGATTTCCATAAATTTCTTCTTTTATTTTTTTTGCAGTTTCATACATTTTATCAAGTAATTTTGGATCCTCATTCTGTAATAGAATGGCTACATCATCTAAATTTAATCCTCTTTTAAGAGATGCTTTATCCAATACTGATTGAATTTTTTCCGGTGTACATTTTTTAGCGGAAGATAGACTTAACCAAATCTTATCGTCATCAATAAATGAATGGAGTCCTTTTGTATCTATTTTCATAGTAACCTCACGATTATTTTTTTATTATTAAGTTGGATTTTACTTTCACAGCTGGTAATTGTCCTAAACTTCCTGTGAATGCTCCCAATTGGTCATTAGTTAATTCAATGATTACAAAAATAATTGCAATATCATATTCTGTTATTGGATATCCTACTCTTAATTTAATGGAATTGGCATATTGATGTAGATGAGTGGTGACTTGATTGTAAGCCGTGTTGCGATCTGAAACTGTTATATAAACAGTATATAAATTTTTGTCCATAATAGTTACCTCATTGTTTAAAAGAGATAAAAATTATGAAACTAAAATTTAGTTCTTGTCAAAAAATAACATTTGAAAATCAGCTTTGAATTATCTGATATTGTAAATTTTATTTCTTAACTAATTCCTAATTTCTTTTTTTCTATCCCTTAATGTTAGAATTTTCCGTCACTTCAGGTTATCAAGATTTAATTATCTTAACCGACAATTTATTTTCTAAATATTATTTTCGATTTACTACTTTAAAACTAAAGAAAAAAAATGAGAAGTACCCCGAAAAAATTCGAGGTACTTTTCCATTCAATTAATGTTTGTGCGTTATTTCTCTAATTATTTCACCGTTGAGTTTACTTCTTTCAAAGTAATTTGTATGTAAAAGTTTATGAGCTTTTTCGGAATTAGGTTTACCCAAAAAATCTTCGTAACATTTATTTACATCAGGATTTTGATGAGAACAGCGTTTTGGTAAATCTTTATCTTCTTTATAAAGACTGATACCACGACGAGCTCTATCTGCAATACTGCTTCCATAAGGTTGTCCGCCACCACCTACGCAACCTCCGGGGCAAGCCATAATTTCAATAAAATGATAGTCTTTTTCACCGGATTCAACCCATTCCATAACTTGGCGTGCATTACTAAGACCGTGAGCAACAACTACATTTAATTTTATTTCTCCAAAATCTTTAGTTGGAATTGTAAGGGTAGCTTCCTTAATTCCAGTCATACCTCGAACCGCTTTAATATCTAAATCATCCAGTTCTTTACCAACTAATACAAAGTAAGCTGTACGAATTGCAGCTTCCATCACTCCACCTGTAGCACCAAAAATTGTACCGGCTCCAGTGTAAGCTCCCATCAAATTGTCAGCTTTTTGTTCATCTAAAGTAGCAAAATCAATACCTGCTTCTTTAATCATTTTTATAAATTCGCGAGTTGTAAGAACATAATCTACATCTTGATAACCAGAATCTTTCATTTCCGGTCTTGCTAATTCAAACTTTTTAGCTGTACAAGGCATTATTGAAACAGAGACAATATTAGCTGGATCAATCTTCTCTTTCTCTGCAAAATATGTTTTTACAAGTGTTCCAAACATTTGTTGAGGAGATTTGCAAGTAGAAGTATTTTCTGCTCTTTTTGGGAAATATGTTTCCATAAATGAAACCCAACCAGGACAACACGACGTAATAAGCGGAAGTGTTCCACCTGTTGCAATACGAGTTATGAGTTCAGTACCTTCTTCCATAATAGTTAGATCTGCACTAAAATTAGTATCAAAAACTCTATCAAATCCAAGTTTATGCAAAGCAGCATACATCTTTCCAACAGTTACTTCTTCAGGATTCATACCGAACTCTTCACCAAGAGTTGCACGAATGGCAGGAGCTTCCTGAACTACTACATATTTACTTTTATCGAGTAAAGCTTCCCAAACAAAATCTTTATGATTTTTTTCACGTAAAGCCCCAACCGGACAATAAACTGTACATTGTCCACAATTAACACACGGACTGTCGTACATTCCTTTATCAAATGAAGTTGTAATAACTTTATCAAAACCACGTCCGCCTTCTGTAAGAGCATAAACTGTTTGAATTTCTTGACATACAATGAGACAACGACCACAAGAAATACATTTATTTGAATCTCTAACAATGGAAAAACTATCTAAATCCAAAGGTCTTTTTTTCAAGATTTTTGGAAAAATTGAATCATCAACATTAAAAAGATTTGCTAAATCTTGCAATTCGCATTTATTATTTTGATCGCAAGTTGGACAAGCCACATCATGATTACTAAGAATTAATTCTAACAATGATTTTCTCAATTTTCTCAATTTATTACTATTGGTAATTACTTTCATTCCTTCCCAAGCTGGTGTAGAGCAAGCTCTTTTAGTTGCATCCATATTTTCAAATTCAACAACACAAAGACCACAATTTGCTGTGGGTTTAAGATCTGGGTGATAACAAAGGGTTGGAATATATTTTTTTGCTTTTTTTGCTGCATCCAATATTGTAGTACCATCAGGTACTTCGACTTCAAGTCCGTCTATACTTACTTTAATTAGTTTTGTCACTTTATTCACTCCGTTAGTTCATTCTTTTTAAAAAATCATCTTTGAAATTATCAATAGCACTTTTTATCGGCATTAATAAAGATTGTCCCAAAGCACAGAAGCAAGTATCGACCATTACTTCTGAAACCTGAATCAACTTATTAAGATCTTCTTCTTTTCCTTTACCATTTCTAATATCATTTATCAATTTAAATAAAAGTTCATTACCATTAGTACAAGGAGAACATTTTCCGCAAGATTCATGACGGAAAAAACGAATAACCGACCATAACATATCAACAATATCGGCATCATCATTCATAACAAGAATTGCTCCTGAACCAAGTACAGCACTATAATTTTTTAAGCTTTCATAGTCCATATTTACATTAATCAATTCATCGGATAAAAAAACTCCGGCAGCACCACCAACTAAAGCAGCTTTGAATTTTTTCCCATCTTTCATACCGCCACCGTATTCATTGATGATAGTGCGTAAAGTTGTTCCCATTTCTACTTCTGTTAAACCGGGCATTTTTACATCACCAAGAACTGTATAAACCTTTGTACCTGTAGATTTATAGGGACCTATTGCAGAATACCAATCTGCTCCATTTTTTATTATTGATGGAATATTCGCAATCGTTTCCACATTATTGACAACTGTAGGCAATTGCCATGCGCCTTTCACTCCAGGGAATGGAGGTTTAGATCTTGGGGTTCCACGATTTCCTTCCATTGATTCGATAAGAGCTGTTTCTTCTCCGCAAACATAAGCACCTGCACCAACTTTAATATCTATTTCAAGACAAAATTTTGAACCAAAAATATCCTTTCCAATAATTCCGTATTCATTAGCTTGAGCTATTGCCTTTCTTAATCTCTCAATACACAATTTATATTCACCACGAATATAGATATATGCTTTTGTAGCACCAACAGCATAACAAGCAATTGCAATTCCTTCTATTAGTTTATGCGGATCTCCTTCCATAATAAGGCGGTCTTTAAAAGTTCCGGGCTCACCTTCATCAGCATTAATTACAACTAATTTTTGTTTTGCTTTTATTGGTGCTGTAAAACTCCATTTAAGTCCTGTTGGAAATCCTGCTCCTCCACGACCTCTTAATCCGGATTCTTTTACAACTTCAATAATATCATCAGATTTCATTTCCAAAAGAGCTTTTTCCCAAGCTTCATATCCGCCGACTCCGATATATTCTTCAATATCTTCAGGATTAATAATTCCAGAGTTTTCAAGGACGATTCTTTTTTTATAGTTAAAATCATATTGAGTTCTTTCTGGTTTTTCTACAATCAGTCTTTTTACCGGACGACCTTTAAGAAAATGTTCAGTGACAATTTCATTTAAATCTTCATTAGTAACATTTGCATAGATAATATTCTCCGGATAAACAACAAAACAAAGACCTTTACCGAAAAAACCAATAGAACCAGTTTCCAAAATACCGATTTCATCAGTTAAGGAATATTTGTCTAAATGATTTCTTAATGATGCAATAAAATTTTTTACACCTGCTCTAATTGTGGATTCATCTACACTAATGAGGATATGTGTCCTGAAATATTTCATTATTTTTCTCCTCTAATTTTATTGATAATTTTGTCAATTTTTTCATCATTAAGATTACCGTAAACATCATCATTGATCATCATTACAGGTGCATTTCCACATACTCCAAGACATGCACATAATTCAAGAGTAAATAAACCATCTTTTGTAGTTTGGTTTATTTTAACATCAAGAGTTTTCTTTAGTTTCCTAAGAACATTTTCTGATCCTTTCAAAAAACATGGTGGTGATTCACAGAGACGAATAACATTTTTCCCACGTGGCTTTGTACTATACATAGTATAGAAAGTCAAAACGCCATAAATATGACTAAATGGAATTCGTAAATACTCACTTACTTCGGATACAGCATCTTCAGAAATATAATGCTGTGGATGCTGATCTTGAATATCATGTAAGATATAAATCAAGTTATCCTTTTTTGGAGAATATTTCTCAAAAATTTTTTCGTACATACCGACTCCTTAAAATTTAACTGCTCAAATAAGTTTTACACTTTTAATTAATTCAGATTCAATAAATTTCAAATTTTCATACAATTTCTCTGATATTATTTCAAAACTTATTTGTTCTTTTTTCTGTCAATTCTTTTGTTTTCTATGATAGAAAAAATAATAAATGTACTTCTTATTTATGCAGTTATTAGATCTGTTTTTAATGATATTAAGAAATAATTTTCACATTAATGATTAATTAATAACACTCCATCAATAATTTAAATATATATAAGACAGTCTTTTAGGAAATCTATTTTAATATTTTTTTATGTGTTGTTCTTTAATAAACATCTTTAATTTACTCTAATAAATTCTTTGAATTATCTAACTCATTTAACTAAGTCTTAATCAATAATTTATCATATATCATCGAATTATTTTAACCATAGATTCATATTTTAGACACAATGTCATTAAAATTATACAATATTCAACCTTTAATGTCATAAAAAGAATATTACTCTCAACGTAATTGATTATTCTCATTTTTAAACTTCTTATTGACATCTAAATTACCACAATTGTTTTTGTAACATTGAATTAATTGAAAAATTTTAGATTAGTTAAGAAATAAGCCTTACATTTTAGTTATTATCTAATTCCTCAAAATTGAGATTAGCTTATATTTAGTATTTTAATAACACAAAAGCAATTCATAATTCAATGCTGAGTTGTAAATGTTATTTCTTGACAGTGAGTTAATACAAAACTTTTATAATTTCAATCGAAAAAACTTATGGAGTAATTATGGAACTGAAAGTAGAAAGAATTATTATACCGGAAGGAATGAATATAATTTTTGGAATGTCACATTTTATTAAAACAGTTGAAGACCTTTATGAAATCTTGATCAATTCTGTTCCAGGAATAAAATTTGGACTTGCTTTTAATGAGGCATCCGGTCCTTGTTTGGTTCGTAAAGATGGAACTGATGAAAGATTAATTAAATTAGCGGTTGATAATTTAAAAGCTATCGGAGCAGGTCACACTTTTTTAATTGTTTTAGAAGATGTATTTCCAATAAATGTTTTACCGGCAATTAAAACTTGTCGTGAAGTAGTTAATATCTTTTGTGCTACGGCAAATCCGGTTGAAATAATTATTGCAGAGACAAATCAAGGTCGTGGTGTTCTTGGAGTGATTGATGGTAATTCACCAAAAGGAATCGAAAATAAAGAAGATATTGAAAAAAGGAAAATTTTTTTAAGAACTATCGGCTACAAAAGATAATGAGAATTTTTATTGCTTTTGATATTTCAGATAAAGCAAAAGATGATATTGTAAATTTAATTGATCATTTGAATAGTTGGTTTCCAAAAGGAATTAAATGGGTTCCAAAGGAAAATCTTCATATTACTTGCCAGTTTGTCGGTAATATTAAGGAGAAAGATATTTGGTTATTAGATAAATTTATAGAGGAAAAAACTCTTTATTTAATTGAATTTTTGATTACAGATGCAAAAATAGAGATTGTTCCTGCGGTTAACCCCAAAACCATTTGGTTAAGATTCAATACTGAAAATAAACAAATATTTTCTTTACATAGGAAGATAAGAAAATTTTTGCAAGAATACGGATATGATTTGGATAATAAAAAATTTAAAATACATATAACTCTTGGAAGAATAAAAAGCCAAATAAATCCAAAAAAGATAAATGAAATTGAGAAGTTTGCATTAAAACACAATAAATATAAGATTAAAACAATGACTTTGTATAAAAGTACTCTTTATCCGGATGGTCCGGTATATGAGAGTTTAGCGAAGTATAAATTAAATAGTATCTGAACGAAAAGGATTTTTTAACCATGAAGGACAGAAGATCATG
>JAOZMQ010000455.1 GCA_029934195.1 Candidatus Cloacimonadota bacterium
TAGCTATAATTCCGGCGCGAGGCGGATCAAAAGGATTGCCCGGGAAAAATATAAAACCATTATGTGGAAAGCCGCTGATAGCTTGGTCCCTTGAGCAGGCATTTAAAAGTAAATATTTGGATAAGACTTTTGTTTCTACAGATAGCGAAGAAATAGCAAATATAGCCAAACAATGCGGTGCTGATATTCCTTTCTTGCGTCCCCCTGAACTGGCTGCTGATGATTCTCCCACATCAGATGCGATTATTCATGCGCTGGAAAATTTTGAACGAATGGGGAAATACTATGATTATGTCGTACTTTTAGAACCGACTTCTCCTCTTCGGAAGCTAACGGACATTGATTTAGCTATTCAATTAGTTGTAAAAAATGAAGACGTTGATACTTTGATCAGTTTAGGTGAAGTTCACATGGAACATCCCATGATTGTCAAAAAAACCGACGACAACGGCTTTGTTGTTCCTTATATTGAAAATATAAAAAAAATTCATCAGCGACAGCAGATGGACAACGCTTATTTTCCTTACGGCGTTATCTACATCAGCAAGGTTTCCGCATTCAAAAAAAATTTGACTTTTTATACGCGAAAGACAATCCCGTATTTTATAGAGCGGTGGCAGAATTTTGAAGTGGATGACGAAATTGACTTTATTGTTATTGAGAAGATAATGGCAATGAAAATGGAGGTAATCAATGGGTGATCTGTCTTGGAGATTCGACAAAAAAGAGTATGATTATATTAAAGAAGTGCTGGATTCCGGGTTTGCCAGCGGTACATCCGGAAATATGAATACCAGATTGGAAAGAGCATTTGCAGAAAAATTCAGTCAAAAGTATGCGATAACATTTAATTCCGGGACAACAACGCTTCATGCTGCCCTGTGGGCTTTAGGTGTAGGATATGGAGACGAAGTAATTACCACTCCGTTAACCGTTATTTCCTGTATGAACGCCATATTATACTGTAACGCCATCCCTGTTTTTGCAGATGTTGATCCAGATACTTTCCTTATTGACCCCGAGGATGTTCGCAGAAAAATCACCTCGAAGACAAAAGCTATTATGCCAGTTCATTTGTATGGACAGGTGTGTGATATGACAGAAATCATGTCCCTCGCAAAAGAATATGGTCTTTCCGTTGTTGAGGATTGCGCCCAATGTTATTTGGGAACCCACGGGGAAAAAATTGGCGGCACATTCGGGGATGTGGGGAGTTGGAGTTTTGAAAATTCCAAACATCTCACCACCGGAGACGGCGGCATCATTACTTGCAATGATGAGAAGTTGGCAGATAGAATCCGAAGATTGAATTCACAGGGATTTCGAAATGCTACAGCAATCAGCGGAAAGATAAGAGTTTCAAGAGATATTTTTCAGAACCCGTCCTATAAACGTCATGACAGATTGGGATTTATGTATCGGCTTCCCGAAGTCGCGGCAGCAATGGGGTTGGCGCAGTTGGAAAAATTAGACTGGTTTGTGGAAAAAAGAGAGAAAATGGCTCAACTGTATAAAGAAGTTTTGAAAGATACAAAATGCGATTGGCTTGTTCCTCAGTTTACGCCTGAAGGAGATAGAAACAGTTATTATACATTTGCCGCAAAGTTTTTAAGGGAAGATGTGAAGTGGGAGGATTTCAGAAAAAAGCATGTTGAAAACGGCGGAGACGGAGCTTATGCTGCATGGACTCTGTGCTATCAGGAAGATTCTGTTCCAGATGTTAAAAGAATACTGGAACGTATGCATCTGGGCGGAAGATTGAACACTGACAAAGGAATTTGTCCGAATGCCGAAGCGTTGCAGCCAAAACTGATGCAGTTTACGACGAATCAGAAAGATGAAGATGAGATGAAAGTGCAGGCTGAAGCATTATACAAAACAATCAGATATTTTTCCTGATGAAAAAGGAGCATGGGTTGAACTTTTTTACGAAGATGCTTGACTTTAGTGATAAAGTTGTCATTGTAACCGGGGGATTAGGTTTAATCGGAAGGCAGGTTTGTTCAGCCTTCAACGAATTTAATGCAACGGTAATCGTCATGGATATATCTTCCGAGCTTTTTGATGAATATTTTTCTTCATGCAAAAATATTCATTTTTTTAAAATGGATATAACAGACCCGAGCGAAATAGAATCCTGCATTAAAAGGCTTATAAAAGATTTCCGTAAAATTCATGTATGGATCAATACCGCTTATCCGCGTTCAGCGGACTGGGGAAATTTTATTGATAATGTTTCTTACGAGTCTTGGAATGAGAATCTTAAAATCCATCTGGGCGGTTATTTCTGGAGTTCAAAGCTTATATTGGAAGTGATGAAGAAACAGCAGACCGGAAATCTGATTAATTTTGGCTCAACTTACGGTGTTGTGGGACCTAACTTTGATGTTTATAAGGGGACGGATATGACCATGCCGGTTGCTTATGCTGCCATTAAGGGGGCAATCACGAATCTTACCAGATATTTTGCCGCACTTTACGGACCTTATAATATAAGGGTAAACTGCATTGCGCCGGGGGGGATATATAATAATCAGCCTGAAAAATTTGTTGAAAAATACAATGAACTGACACCATTGAAGAAAATGGGCAAAGATTATGAAATTGCCATGCCGACCGTTTTTCTGGCTTCTGAAGCCGCTTCTTATATCACCGGGCAAACACTGTTGGTGGATGGCGGGTGGACGGCGATATAAATCGTTCATAAAGTTTGTGCTATATATCGACAAAGTTCAGGGGATGCATATACTTCGTTTGCCGCTGCGACC
>JAOZMQ010000456.1 GCA_029934195.1 Candidatus Cloacimonadota bacterium
TTTTAAAATGGATAAAAAAAGGTTATTTAAATTATAGAATTGGCTCAAAACTCCTATTTTACTTATGAAACATCTCAAAACATAAAAACCATACTTTTGAGATGCTAAAAAATAGTGTCCCAAAACCCCTACCTTTTGAAGCAAACAGGGGAATTTTTCACGAATCGTGGCCGCACCCCATAGCCGTCAGGCTAAGAAAAATAACTAGCAAAAAAGCTGTAAATTTGTTATTATTTCTATAGATAATAAAAAAATATAGAAAGGATGTTAATAAATTGAAATCAAACTTAATCCATGAGGAAGTATTTACTCAAATAAAAGATGTAATTACAATGAAAAGAATTGAAGAAATTGCCAAAGAAACTAACTTTATTCAAAGAACAAGTAATAAAATTAATGCAGAAATATTTTTCAACTTAAATGTTTTTAGTAAAAGTAATGTATGTGTGGAATCACTAAATAATTTATGTAATCTATTATTATTGGATGAAGATATATCAATATCTTCTCAATCGTTAGATGAACGATTTAATGAAAAAGCTGTTTGTTTTCTGAAACAAGTATTTTTTGAGATGTTATCAAATAAAATAGATTTATTAAAATCAAGTATACCAAATGAATTTAAGAGAATACTAATAACAGATGCAACAGGTTTCCAGTTACCGAATGAGTTTGAAGAAATTTTTAAAGGCTTTAGCGGTAGTGCAAAGAAAGCAGGTATAAAAATTCAATTAACCAATGATTTATTAACAGGAAATATTATTGCTTTAGAGCTTTCAGACGGTAGGAAGTCTGATGTGAAACACTTAAAAACCCTAGAGAAAATAACAACAAACGGTGATTTATGTTTAAAAGACTTAGGTTATTTTTCTTTAAAACATTTTCAAGAAATTGAATCTTTAGATTCATACTATGTTTCAAGATTAAAAACAAACTCATCTGTATTTATTATAAATCCAAGTCCCGAAAAATTTAAAAGTGGAAAAATAAAAGAAGTAAGTATGTAAAATTGGATTTAGTAACAGAATGTGAAAATTTATCTAAAGATGAAGTAAAAGAGTTGGAAGTATATATTGGTCAAGATAATAAAACAAAAGTTGAAACAAGAATGATAATTTATAAATTGCCTGATGATATTACTGCAAAAAAGAAATTATCACAAGAAAAAACAGCCTCGAAAAAAGGGACGAATATATCTGAAAAATCTAAATCTTTAAATAATGTAAATATATATATTACCAATGTAGATTCAAATGTTTTGCCAAAGGAAGTTATATACTTGATATATTCTTTAAGATGGCAAATAGAGCTAATGTTTAAAATATGGAAATCAATTTTTAATATTGATAAAGTTAAAAAAGTTAAAAATGAAAGATTGCTTTGTCATCTTTATGGAACTTTAATATCAATATTACTAAGCACAAAGTTAGTGTCTTCAATAAAAAACTGTATTTACGAAGAGACAACTCAAGAGATTAGTGAGCATAAATCATTCAAAATTATCTTTATGTTTTTAAAGGATTTGGGAAGGTTATTATTAAATACATCTGTAGATATAAAGCTAATTTTAAAAAAAATTATAAATATGATTTTTAAAAACGGAATGAAATCTACAAAAAAAGGAGGAAAAAGTCCAAGAGAAATATTAAAACTAATAAAAGAAAAAACTGTATTTGATTTTTTAGAAACATCCTAATATATAGAAATTATAATTTTTTTTACAGGTCTATTTTATTTATATGATAGATCTCCTTTTGATATTATAAAAAAATCAAATAGAAAAAATAAAAGCATCAAAAAGTAAAAAATCAAAAAAAATAGCTTATTTTAGATTGCAAATGTCTATGAAATTTCTTAGCCTGACGGCTATGGGTCGCACCCCAGTTACATCATAACGGTTTTCATACTTCCCAATCATTGTAACTTGGTTCGTTACCTGGAATAAATTTTTACACCACTCTTTAATATTAAGAAATTCAATATAAACATCTCCATTTTCTCTTTCTACACAATATTTACCTCTAAGTTTTTTAGCTTTTTCAAATACAGATCCCCCATCTAAATAAATTAAGATTCTATTAAATTCTATATCTGTAAACTCTATTTTATTATGCTTTTCCAGTTGATTTCTAAAATTACTATTAAGAGCATCTTCATCTTTAATAATAACATTTCCAAATCCTTGTTCATTCAATTGTTTTATTAATTGCTTTTCCAGTACCGCTTCACTCTGAATACTCATTAATAGTCCCCCTTGTTATCTATAAATGTTTTTACTTGAAATTATCATTAATTTTTTGAACATCCCTTATTGATTCTTCTTTATAATTTATAATAACATAATTAAGAATTATTATAACAACTTTTTTTATTTTAATCATCTTCTTGTATTTTTTATCTATATTAATAGGAGTTACCATCACATCAAATGAAAATTCACTACCTCGTTTCTTTCCTCCTTCACGGCAAAAATTTGAACCTTATTTAATCTCCACACTTCTTCAAAAAAGGACACGGATGTCCGTTCTTTTCAAAGAGAATGCAGAATTTTCCGATAACGGTTCCACGATTATACGATGTCTTTGAGGTTCGTGAGCTTTGCGAACCACCGAAAAGATATTGTATATCGTGTGTTATCGGAAGGTTCTGCATTCTCTTTGGCTTAGAGCAAAAAACACGGACGTTTTTTGCTCGGTATATCCACGCTTATAAAGTTTTTTTAAGTTTTTGTATTTATTCTTTCGATAAATCTTTAAAATCAAATAT
>JAOZMQ010000076.1 GCA_029934195.1 Candidatus Cloacimonadota bacterium
TGCTTCTTCTCCCGGAGATCATTACTAACTATGACGAACGTGAATCCTAGAGTCTAAAGCCCATTTTCAATGAATTCAGGGCTGAGGAGTTTGGAGAAGTCCGGAGTGTTCTTCGTGACAAACCAGTAGCCGATTGAAGCGTAGTTGATAGCATGTGCTAGGTCATCTGCTCTGTTTGCTTTATGTGTAATAAAGTAACTTGCAGGACCTCGTGTACTATCACGCTTTTCTTGGACTAAGGATAGTAAGTTATTAGGATATTCTTTAGCATCCCAAGATTCAAACTTAGGGAACGTATAGTATCCATTGTTGACTAGAGCAGCCATAATAGTAAGGCTCTTGGTCCTAGCTACTTTGACGTAAGGTCGACTGACTTTGTCCTCTGCAGGGACATACTCCATCATCTTACTTACTCTAGAAGGCACATAAGCGATAGGCATCAACTTCTCATGTGGGAAGCCTGTCTGTAGTAATATGACCTCTTTAGCCTCACCAGCTCCACAGTAATCATCAGCTACCAAGTCTACCTTGAATCGCTGAGCCATTTGTTTAATGAACAAAGCTTCCTGGTCTGTAGGTAATGGATTTAAGATGCGGTCCATGTAAATAACATCAGGCTTAGCGTTACTCCTCCAACCTAAAATAGCAATAGCTGTCCGACTCACCCCGCTCTCACCTCCACCACCCCAGTCTACACCCATAGTTACATAAACATACTTGCTACGATTATGTGCTAGCTTAATAGCAGCTTCATAAGAGTTATCGTGATCAAGTGTAGAGTTTTCCACAAGAGCTGTTTTGCTAATAAGCTCCGAGGCATTATCGTATGATGTTCCTAGGATCTCGTTATAGAAACCGTAAGTCGGCATCGACTCTTGGTAGTAGAGCAGTTCCTGCCACTTCTGACCGACTTCTCCAGTCTCGGTGGGTTGTTTCTCACAATGCATAGGGAAGATAGGTTGAGGCCCATGGTACCCCTCATGTCTTAGGCGGCGTTGAGGATAGCGATGCTCCCACCAACCTCCTCGTGTCTGCAGTAGCTTCCCGCACTTGGCACATGCGAGACCGTGCGGCTGAATCATCTTGAGTAGGTCAAACTCTACCGCAGGGACATTTAATTTCTTACAGTTATAGCATGGGATACACCATTCTCCTTGACTGCTCTCAGCCCATTGAGTCTCTAAGTTGTTATCAAATGTCTTAGGGGTTCCAGTGCTTTGAGTAACACCAAAGTCTAAAGAAGCCGCAAGTGTTTGTTGAATAGGTACTAAGAAGGTGGGGTTGATGTCTTGTGCTTCGTCATAGAAGATTGCACCTGCTGTGATGGACCTAATGCGTTCTGCATCAAGAAAAGCGTATGAAAAGTATATATTGCTTCCTTGAGCAACAGACCTCTTATAAGTCCCGTTCGGCAGCTTAGTGTTTCTGTTAGCAAATACAGGAGAGTGATCTATATAAGGTGCGATCTTGTCATTGGAGAAAATTGTAGTCTGATTGTCCCTAGGAGCTACATAAAGGATATTAGTGAACTCTTTGACTAACTGCCACAGAAGTATTTGTACTGCTGAGGTCTCAGAGTTATGGGTAACTACACCTCCAGCTAAAACGAAGTTATGGTGAGTCTCCACTTCAAAGTCAATGGCTTTCTGTTCTCCGACCTCCTCGATGGATTTGATTATATCCCAGAAGACATCCCGTTCTTCGTTATCCCGAATGCTACAGACTCTGGAGCCTGTAGCAAGCTCCTGTGCTTTAACGTAACCCCTCAAAGCCCGTAAGCGATGGTCTGTAGATATAACAAAGTCTGAGCCTCCGTGAGTTGTGATGTGAAGCATAGGTTTTTGCTGCGGAGCAAAGACGTGAGTAACCGTCCCAGATGCCGCCCTCCACGACTCATTAGTTTCATCGAGACACATAAGCTCATCACCCACCAAAACATCACGTGCAATCACAAGGGAACCGTCAGCTCTTAAAAGTCTTGTAGACTCTTGGATGCACTTTCCAACTTGTCGGCCGCAAACAACTGTACGCTTTTTAGGCACTTGAGTATTAAACAGAGGCTCCCACATTAAGTGGTCCTTTAAAGAGAACGGATTCCCTCTGATACTGAACATCGTGGGTAGTAGGGGGGCCATATTAGTGAGAGCCCCGGCTTTCACTAGATCAGCGTACTGATCTAAAACATTTTCAATTTCTGACATCTGTGTCCTTTTCTAGCTGTTTAATCTAAAACAGCGTAGCAAAACTCAACACAAAGACAAACACAAAAGACATAAATAAAGTAACCTTAAAGTTTACTAACCTTCCGTAAGAAGGGCCTACCATGGCATGTCAATTCGTAGAGACCTATCCCGCAACGGTAACAGAGCTTGTTACTACTGCTCTCATCCCTTTAGAAGTAAAAGCTCAGCTTTTCGCTGAGGACTGTGCTAAAGGGTTCTGGGGGCTTTGTAAAGACGTCGTCAGAACCTTCAATCCAGAACACTACGCGAGGTTGCGTAGAGAGCGGGAAGTAAAAGAGGCTGAAGACGTAGTAACAAGAAAACTAATAAAGGGAGGCTATTTAAGGTCTAACTTCCCTTTACACTACCCTGACTCATAAATGACTTTAAATTTCAAAATATAGAAGACTAGGTGTCAGAACCTAACACAAAACAGAAAGAAACAAAATATGATATCAAGAACAGAACTACACCACCGAGCAGTACGTCTCACAGAGTTTATCGAGGATGCAGGAGACTCCCGTGACATGGAAGAACTTTATGAGTTCGTGGCGGATAATTATGAGGACATATCTGAGTTCTTCACTTACAAAGATCCAGAAGTAAATACATCGATCATCACAGTGAGAACCCCACATGGTATTCTCGAAGTCTCTCTTGAAGGTCAGGTGCTTAGACGTACTGCGTATAGTCTCGGACGTGATGTTTCTGCTTGGGGTTTTAGGAACATTGTACAACTTGACCTCACAGAGTGGTGCTATAGTTACCCGGAAAAAGACGCTACCATAGGCCAGCACGAGCTTATGGATTTCGGGTACTGGAATACTAAAGGTGAATACACGCGCCCGGTGTACTCTTGGCGGAATGAACAACACCACTCTGAGGAGTTTATGTTTTGACAGAACTCCTGGATAACACAGTATATCTTTTTGCAAAGAAAGTCTGTCCACAATGCTTCCCTATGCGAGCATTAGTGGAGCAATCCTTACAGGGGAGTACCGTACTAACTCTAAATGAATTAGAAGCTGAGGAGCCTAATTTAGAGCTGTGTGCTGATCTAGGGGTCGACAGGACTCCAGCAGTAGTTATAAAAGTTAACACAGAGCTCATTGGACCACTCTATGAACCTGTTGAAGTAGCTGAGGCGATAAAACATGCGAAGAACATTGCCAGAAGAGCGTAAACCATCAAAGAAACCTAAAAAGAAGAAAGTAACTAAGAAAAAAGCTGTTGATACTACACCGGCAAAAGATCTGGTTACTTGCAAATCAGGTAAGGTCATGACATATACCGAGTACCTAGAGCACTTCAAAGCTAGGACTAAGTACATCATGCAGAAACAAAACATTAAATTTGATGACTCATTAGTTATCAAATACATTAACTCTGGGACCGCGCATATAGCCACTAAAGCTGGAAAGCGATTCCTTTACATAGGAGCAAATTTTGAAAACAAAGACTATTGAGAAAATAATTGCAGGAACAATGAGGCGCTTTACAAACTCTATCGAGGATGAGGCTCTTCGGGCGGACGTGTATAAATGTCTTATCGTAACAGGTGGTTGTATCACCTCTCTGGTCCAAGGAGGACCTGTTAATGACTACGACGTGTATTTAACCAATATAGATGTCACAAAACGTTTAGCACAGTACTACGTGAAACGCTTTGGTTTGAAGGCTGATGAGTATCAAGTATTAAGTGGGGCAGACGAAGATGATCAACAAGCCGCCAATGCTCTAGATATATCACTCTTTAAAGATCAAGTGAAGGTATACATTCCGGGCAATGGAGTACTTGGTGACCCAGCAGTTGCGGACGGCGAAGATCCAGCTCTAGAATTAATTGCTGGTATTGGAGAGGGTACCTACTCTCCAGTGTTCATTTCACCCAATGCTATCACACTCACCCAAAAGGTGCAGATCGTCACCCGGTTTGTAGGTACTGCTTCTGAGATTCACAAGAACTTTGACTTTGTCCACGCATTTAACTACTGGACACCGCACGAGGGCTTAGAGCTAAACCTAGAATCATTGACTGCTATTATTGGCAAAGAACTGATTTATAGGGGGTCTAGGTACCCACTAGCAAGTATCATTCGTACACGTAAGTTTATTAAGCGTGGATGGACTATCAACGCTGGGCAATATCTTAAGATGTGTGTTCAGCTAAATAGTATGGATCTTCTAGACCCGCAGGTGCTAGAAGAGCAATTAGTAGGTGTAGATAGCGCATACTTTGCTTGGTTCCTAACAGAGCTCAATAATGCGATCGAAGACGGTGATGCTACAGGTAGACTCGATGAGACCTTTATGATTCGAGTGGTTGAAAAGGTGTTCGGTTAGTATGTCTACACAATCGGCCACGATTGCTGATATGCACCTGAGGACTTATACATGGGCTTCTCGTCCACGTATTCTCGGGGATGCTATTCATGCCATGATTTACTTCTTTGACTACTGTCTTGATAACGACTGTAGTGCAAAATTGCTTGGCGATATCTTTCACACACTGACGCCCCTCCCTGAGTTTGTGAAGCCTCTATTCAATAAAATCACCGAGATGCAGGAAAAGGGGCTTCCAGTCTATTACATCCAAGGAAACCATGACCTCAATAAAGTTCCCTGGCTCTCTCTGCATCCTTGGCCTATTAATCTTGATGGTAAAGTAGTTGAGTTGCCAGAATCTGGTATGACGGTTCTAGGTCAACAGAGTACCAATCATGATGAGCTCATGAAGGTCTTTGATAACCTCCCTGAGCAAGTAGACACTTTACTGCTTCATCAAGGTGAGGAAGTAGCAATGCCCTTCTCATTTGAGCTTACTCTAGACGAAGTACCACCTCAAGTTAAGAATGTCTTAATTGGGCACATACATAACCCCCAGGACTACGTAAACGCAGTAGGTACTCATCTGTGGTATCCAGGAAGCCCTTATGTGACTGACATCTCTAACGTAGACCCTAGATCATTCTTAGTGGAGTCAGTAGAGGGTGGTGAGACTGTGATCAGACGGGAGACCATCCCTGGACGAAGTTTCTATAGGTTGCAAATCACTGGAGATCAAGATCAAGATCTAATTGACGCTGAGGAAATCATTCGAAAGACTGCTGAGACGGATCCAAGATCGAACTGTTTTGACCCCGTATTCATTATCAGTTACCCACCTGCATTAGCAGAGCGAGCACATCAGCGTTTCTTGGCACTCAGGGAGCCGCTGAAGGTTTATACGTGGCTTAAGGTGTCTGATGGAGCCTCTGAGGGTCTGGATGTCTCTAATGAGGCTCCTAAGGCTCTTGAGGGCGATGCTAACCTCACAGAGATAATAAACGAAAACGTAGCTCAAGAAACTCCCCGTGAGATCCTTACTCAGATATTTCAAGGTAACGATGTTGGGGAGGTACTTAGAGCTGGACTAGAAGAAGTACTTTAGGAGGAAAAATACCTATGACAGCAACAGAACAATTACGACACAACACCGCCAACTCCCTCTTGAAAGAGTGGGTACAAGAGCGAGATAACCTATCCGACATGTCTGAGCTCGTCGAGTTGGACGAAGAAACTTGTGCTTATTTAGGCTCTGAAAAGACGAGTCGGTTTGCATCCGAGATTAAGCTTAAACCCTCTACTCGCATAGGGATTCAATTAGAAAAGTTAGTAGAGCTTAAGCAAGCCTTAATGAGCACAATTGATTCTGTGGCTTACTACGGAGGATTCAGCTCAAAGGCAGCCAAAACTGTACAGGAGCTCAAGAACATGCACTACAAAATTTGTGAGATTGAGGAGAGTTCTACGTGATAATTACAAAATTAACACTAGAGAACTGGTGCCAACATAAGCACCTCGAGGTTGAGTTCTCCCCTAAGTCTAATGGCATCCTTGGATGTAACGGCGCTGGCAAGACAAATTTAACTAAGGCTATCCGTGTCGCTTTGACTGGAAGGACTGACAAAGGGAGTAACCTTAAGGACGAGATTCGAGATGGGGAGGTTTCTACTAACATAATACTCACCTTTCTTCATAATGGAGTAGAAGGTACTATTAAACGTAGTTTCTATGTCACAAGTACGAATAGGGCCTCACTGACTTACGGGGACATCGAAGTCTCTGGTATTACAGAAACTAACAAACAAGTCGAGTTACTTACAGGAGCCTCTAACGACATGATTGAGAAGTTCTCTTTCGTTGGGCAGGATGCTTTACGGGCTATTCTCTTTGATACTCCGGGTAAGCGCCTTGAGCAGTTGATTTCTATGATTCCAGTCATCGCGTACACTAAGTTGTATAGGAGCCGAGTAGACACCTTCCTTAAGACTATCCCCGAAATAGCGATGCCCTACGATGAGGTACATGTTACTCAGAAGCATGCAGAGGTTACTACACTTGGGGCAGAGTTGGTTGCTCAGTACACAGAAGCAGTCTCTAAGTTGACTACTCTTGGAGATTGTGAAGAAGCCCAAGAGGTGATTGAGGAGGCCGCTTTATTTGTGAAGGCGGAGACTGCTAGGGCAGCTCAAGTAAGTGCTGGCGCTATAGCCGCGAAGGAGTTGGCTGTTGCCACTAAGACACTAGAGTCTATTCCGTGCAGTGCAGGACAAGGTGACTTTGACGTAGGTCAAGCAACTGCTTCCTTAAGTACCTTTGACAACTTTGACTTCAAACTCTTTGAGACATGGACTCTTGCAAGAAATGACGCAGAGTCTCGGTTGCCTGGGTATCTAGTAGCTACTGAGGAGGCTCTAGAGGCTGAAGCTCAAGTACGTAAACAACATGAGGCTGCTGTGGCGGATTATATGTCAGCAGCAGCTCTCGAGGCAACACTTAAGCTAGGTTTTGAGAAGTGGTCTCAGATAGATGCTAAAGATCTTATATGTCCTATCTGTGGTACGGATCTTCAAGAATCGGAATTGGAGCAGCAGAAGCTGACAGAGTTGAATGCTATCAAAGACGCAGGTAACTTAGCGTCTGACAAAGATATCATTGCTAGGGATCTGGCTGCAACTCTAAAAGCTGCCGGTGATTGGTTTAGACTGAAACAAAGCGAAAAAGTCCAAACAGAAAGTATCCTTGCTCAGGCTGACGTCTTCTTCACAACTACTACCTTACCCGAGATAACTACTGAAGCTGCTGAACTTCTTCGAGCACAGCTAGAGAATCACGCTGAGCATGTACGTATTGAACAGGCAAGAGTTGCTGCTCAGGCCGAGGTAACTCGACTTCAAGACCGAGTGGAGCTATTAAGCTGTATCCTTGGGAATCCGCATCGAAGGATCTCTGCTGCAGAACTAGAAGCTGCTGAGGCTCAGGTTGCAATGAAGGAGGCGGCCGAAGCTGCTAAGGCAACTCTAGAGCTTCACATGAAGACGAGTGCAGAAGAACTAGTAGAACTCACACGGATGTTGGACTTGATTGCGAAGACTAAACGTGAACGGGCTCGTGTAGATACTTACCGAGCTCATGTAAATACAGTGAGAGATAGTTTGCATCGGGATCGGATTCCAAAGGCAGTTCTGCAGTATTCCCTGGACTCTTTAAGGACCTCAGTTAACGAGTACCTTGAAGCGTTCAAAGCTTCATTTAGTGTAGCAATTGATGACGGCTTCGGTATGACATTTACTAAGGGTGGTGGCTCAGCTCGCCAGTTGGAGCGTATGAGTGGAGGAGAGAAGACAGTGCTTAGTATCTCACTACATCTTGCTGTAAGTGAGCTGTTCGGAAATAATCTAGGTGTGCTGGTACTTGACGAGCCTACCTCTAACATGGATGTGGACTACTTGAGCCAATTCACACAGATCATTGAGACGTTATCCTCCGGTATCTTAGGGGGAGATCGTCAACTAATCGTCGTAACTCACCAAGTGTCTTCAATGGCTGGTGTGTTTGATAAACTAATTGAGCTTGGAGCTCAGGAGGAATTATGATTAAAAAAACAGTAATTGACTTGAGGTACCCAGACTATACATTCAGTACTTCACTGCTGAGCAAGGATGAGGTAGTCTGTATTACCTACACAGAATCTATGGAGATGCCATTAAAGGCTAAGGACTCTGTAGAAATCTACTGCTCAAAAGAAGAAGCGGAGCAAATAGCTCTAGCTATCCTTGAAGTTATTAGAGAACCCTTGGAGAAACCATATTGATTAAAATAACACACAATAGGTTAGTGGTAAGTGTGTCAGGAGTTGATCCAGACATACTTGCCCCAGTACTCTCCTATGACCACAAGTCTATGGAGCGGGAGTGGATCTACGATGAGAGATCAGGTCACAAAAAACCCGTAGAGAGATACGTGTCAGAATCTAGACCCTTATACTCTGTAATCGACGGGAACGTTGTGTTTCAACAAGGTCTTCTAGAAGACGTCTTTGAACGCTTAAAGTCCAAAAGCCTCGAGTATGAGTATGAGGACATCGGTGAGCTTGATTGCAATCCAGATTATGACAACCTCAAAAAGGTAATGCCTAACATTAAGTTCCGACATAACCAAGATCTTGTAATTAGCATTGTTAATGCGTTGGCTTGTGGGCAGATAGTAGCTAGCGCTGCTTTTGGAAAGTCATTCTGTATCACAGCGCTTTGTGCGTTGTATCCAGACAAGGACATTGTTATAGCTACACCAGGAGCTCAGTTGGCTAAGGACTTACATAAGCGAGTTAAGGAGACCTTTCCTAAAGAGAAAGTGGGCTTACTTGGAGCTGGGGGTAAAGAGCTTGGACGTATAACCGTTACAACCTACCACAGCTTCTGTAAGTATCCTTCAACAAAGCCTGACATAATCTTTATTGATGAGTGTCATAGGGCTAGCAGCCCACTACTGGCTAATGCGCTATCCAGGTGCATTAGAGCTCAAAAGATCTTTGGGTTCACGGCATCCCCAATGGGACGCTCAGATGGTGCTGAACGCGTAGGAGAGTCTCTTGTAGGTCCTATACGGCTTGATGTTCCATACACCGAGTCTGTGGAGCATGGGTTGGTCTCTGAAATGACTGTGCTTGCACTCGATGTATTCTCCGGTCCAGATGCTAAAAGTTTCACACAGGCTATTGATAAACAACGTAATCTGCTTTGGACGAACATGTATCGTAATAAGGTCATTGCTAGTGCTGTTGGTGAGTATACTAAGGAGGATAACGTCTTGAATCTAGACGACCCCCAAGTACTTATTATTGTAGGTACTACTCAACATCTTGAGAATCTCAGTAAATTGCTCCCAGAGTATACGTTGGTTTATGATAAGCCTGGGAATTCTAAACTACCTAAGATGAATGAGAAGACACGTGATGCGATATTTGAGAAGTTCCAACGCCGTGAATTGAAAACTGTGCTTGCAACAAGTTGTTGGGGGACTGGAGTTGACTTTCCGGATCTTGATATCATGGTAATGGCTTCTGGAAAATCAGGACCTATTTCTGTCATCCAACACACTGGACGTGCTACCCGTAAGGGCAGTGGTAAAAAAGAGATGGGGTATGTCATTGACTGCAAAGACCAATGGTGTGATTGGGGGTCTCGTAAGTATAAGGAGCGCAGGAAGTTATATAAGGAGATGGGGTGGAAGATAATCGAGAATTGAGGAGAAATAATGAAAATAGCAGCAATATCAGACCTGCATGGTCTGTCAACACTTAGCGAAGAAGAGCTACGAGACTTTTATGCCGAAGAAGGCTTTAAGAAAGTGGACGTAGTAGTTGTAGCCGGGGATATTTTCCCTAGTTACGGAAGAAACTCCAATGGACAAAGGAAGGACCTTAAGAAAGCGCTCCTCCCTTGGTGCGCATCCCTTGATGCTCAGGTCGTGCTTACTTTAGGTAACCATGATTACTTGGAGCCTGATGATATACGTGAAGAGATCGAGAAAGCAGGATTAACCGGCAAAGTCCACCTACTCATCAATGAGGAAATTACAATTGATGGGGTGAGGTTCTACGGTAACCCTTGGACCCCTCATTTCTGCAATTGGAACTGGAACTGTACCGAAGGGGAGCTTGAGCATTTCCTAAGTACATTAACTCCAGGAGTCGACGTCTTCATCACACATGGTCCACCTAACGGCCTCTGTGACCGAGTGCATGAGGAGCTTGGAACCGCTGATGGCAATGGTCCTCTTGGGTCCCTCACTATTCGGGACTG
>JAOZMQ010000077.1 GCA_029934195.1 Candidatus Cloacimonadota bacterium
TTCTATGAAGCTGAAAAATAAATAATTTCCCAATTAATCTTTCTTCATAAACTTCATTTCTTCATGGTAAATCCTTTTTAGTTCTGATTTGTCTAAGTTAGTATCTGAACTAAAACTAACTTTTGTCTTGTCCTTTTTGATGTCGCTACTCTGTAGCTTAGTAAATTTGCATAGCTCTTCCCAACGCTAACGCATTGGGCTACAAAGATGTCGCTTCTATGAAGCTGAAAAATAAATAATTTCCCAATTAATCTTTCTTCAGGTTAAAAAAGTCCTTTTTCGTCCAGATACTAAGTAAGTATTTTAGATTAAACGGTAAAAGTTCCTAAAATACTTTTATTGAAATGATAACTATCATTTACATGATCATACGCTCTTGGATTAGAATTTGCTCCGCTATTCATTCTGTCGAGAGTTGCAGATACAACTTGTGCACCAAACTCAGTTTTAGCAGTTTTTGAATAGGTTTTAAGAGAATCTTCTTGCGAACCAAGAGATAATTTGTAAGCTTCATTATCGGCAGAGTTATCACTATTTTTATTGACAGCTTCCTCTACCATTGCTGTTTGAACCATTGTTTTTGCCTGTGAGCCATAAGTAATGGCAGTTTTTGTTGCTGATCCCATTGAATTTAATGGATTCATAATACCTCCTTTTTTATATAAAACCTACAACCAAATCCTTATCTATATTAAACACAGAGAAGAATAGTTGTTTGATATGATTTAAGTCAATATTTTCTTAAATTATTATCTTCAAGCAAAAACTTATTTTTGAGCTATAGTAAGGAACTTCTGTCTTTTCCATTCTTCATCTTTTACACCGATGAGATAGTATTAAACCTTTTTCTTTCTACTTTTCTCAAACCATTCTTCTCCACCATAAAGATCTTCTGCACAAGGATCACATAGACTGTGAGAAAATAGGACATTAGAATGATTTTGGACATAGCTTTCTAAAGAATGCCAATAACCTTTATCATCACGAATACTTTTACATACGGAACAGATTGGAAGCAATCCACGAAGAGTGTCGAGTTCAATATGAGTTCTGACCCTCGCCAATAACTCTTCGCTATTATATGGTTTTGCAACATAATCAACTCCACCGACTTTGAAGCCCTTTACAATATCTTTTGTAGAAGTTTTTGCTGTAAGAAAAATAATGGGAATGTGTTGCGTTGCCATATTTGCTTTTAATTTTTCACAAACTTCATAACCATCCATTTCCGGCATCATTATATCAAGAAGTATTAGATTTGGTTTTACTTTCTCTACAAAATCCAATGCATTAAAGCCATCTTTTGACAGTCCGACATCATAACCTTCTTTTGTGAGTAGATTCCCAAGCAATTTTCTGTTATCCGAATTATCATCTACAATCAGAATTAATTTTTTTTCTTTACCCATCATTCCTCCAATTTCCTATAATTTACTAATTTCATTAATTATTTTTTGCAGTTCATTTTTAATTGCATCTGAATCAAAATCATCTGCAAAGCTGATTATATTTTTACTGTATTGTAAAAGTTGCATACTCTCGTGCTTTTTTGAAAGTTCTTCAATTCTTTTCCCTAAGGTTTCTATTTCGCTAATTACAATCACATTTATTAATTTATTACAAGTAGATAGAATTTCACTCTTCAAAATCGTTTTCAATTCTACTACATTTTTTACCTTATCAAAATCTATGCTTTCAAAAGATTCTATAGCCATTATTTTTTCTTCTTTTTTTGTATATTTAAAGAATAATCCCAATATTGAAATTAATTGATCAATATCAAAAGGTTTTTGTAAGTGTGCATCGTAACCATTTTCAATAACTACATTTTTGGTTTCTTTAGATGCAGAAGCAGTAATTGCAACTATTGGGATTTTTGAGATTTTAGAATCAGATTTAATCTTAATTGTAATTTTATCACCGTTCTTGATCGAAATTCTATCATCCATAAAAATTAAATCAGGCGGGTTGTTATAAATTTCAGCAAGAGCTTCTTTTTCATCTGTCTTAGTTGTAACCTGAAATCCTAAAGATGTTAATATTCCTTTCAATACATCACCATTAGAAATAATATCATCAACGACTAAAATATTTGCTTTTTCAAATTTGATATCCCCTAATTGAAAGAAATTACTTTTTGATAATTTATTATTATCAAAGCTACTTACAGGAACATTCAATAGTTTCACTTCAAAAACTGACCCTTGTTCTAAGTTACTTCTAACAGAAATATCTCCATTCATAGCTTTTGCCAATTTTTGACAAATTGCCAAGCCTAAACCGGTTCCTCCATATTTCTTTGTGTCTAAACCATCTTGCTGAACAAAAGATTTAAAAATTTTGCGTAGATCTTTGGTTGGGATTCCGATTCCAGTATCTTCGACAGAAATAAGAAGATCTATTTTACTCTCATCTTCAATAGAAATATTACTGCTGGCTTTGATTTTAATATAGCCTTTTTCAGTAAATTTTTCTGCATTGCCTACCAAATTAAATAGAATTTGCCTGAGCCTAATTTCATCAAGAACAAGAGATTTTGGACAATGATCACCAATCTCATAAGTAAATTCCACTCCTTTCTTTTCTAATTTCAAGGAAAAAAGTTGTTTCATTTCAATGAAAAGTTTTTCAATATCAACAATAACTGGTTTTATTATCATCATATTAGCTTCAATTTTTGATAAATCAAGAAGGTCATTTATTAAGATAAGCAAGTTTTTTCCTGCAAATTTTATAGATTGGACATATTTTTTTTGCTTTGTATCATCAAGTACAAAATATAGTAATTCACTGAATCCAATAATTGCATTGAGAGGTGTTCGCAATTCATGTGTTAAGTTTGCCAAAAATTCACTTTTTACTTTATTAGCATTTTCTGCATTTTCTTTGGCAATTGTCAATTCTTCTGCTTGTTTTTCTAATTTAAGATGGTATTTTTTGAGAGCAATTTCTGTTTTTCCCCTTTCTTGAATTTCAAATCTTAGTTTTCGATTCCAATATAAAGTAAATAAAGTTAATACAGAAATGGAAATTATAATTTTCCAGAAAAGAGAATAATTAAAACCTTGTTCAAAATTTACTGTAAGCCATTTTGTATTTAGTTTCATCTTTTCGTCTTTGGTCAAGGAGGCAACAGCTTTTTGAAAAATACTTAATAGAATTTGATCATCATTTCTAACAGCAACAGAAAGTCTTGATTGTAAATCAATCTTACCTGATATTTTTATATCAATTATTTGTTCTTTTTGCATTTGATAACTAATACTTGCAACTGAACCAACAAATCCAAAAATCTCACCGGAGAGAACTCTTTTTAATCCATCACTTGTATTTTTTACTTCAACAAGCTTGATGTCCGGATATTCAGTCTTTAGATATTCAGCAGAAAAATATCCGGCAGTTGTTCCAATTTTTTTATCTAATACTTGTTCAATATCTTCAATAAATTGAACATTCCTTTGAATTGCCATAACAAAAGGGAAAAAGATATATGGAGTTGTAAAATTTAGATATTTTGACCGATTTGGAGTCATGTTGGCAGCCGATATAATATCGCATTTTCTTAATTTTGCAAATTCAAGAGTTTGTTCCCATGATTTTGTAGGGATCAATTCTATTTTTTTCCCAATTCGCTCGGAAAAAAGTTTTAAATAATCAGCAGTCATTCCAATATGTTTTCCATTAGAATTAATTTTTTCATAAGGTAACCAATCCGGATCAATACACATTCTTATTGGTCCACGCTCATCAAGATAAATCTGTTCTTCTTCAGTTAATTTTATGAGTTTTTCATCTTCTGCAGAGACTAAATTTCCTTTATATTTCCTTTCTAAAGATTCTATCTTTTTTTTATCTAAATTCTTCATTGCTTTCTGGAAAAGATTTCGAAGAATCACCCAATCTTTACGAACACCAATATGAAGTGCAGAATCTTTTTTAAATGATTCAGGTAAATCAAGGTATTCGATGATTTTAAGGTTAGTTATTTGCTTTTTTTTGGCATGATAATTTACAATAAGAGGGTAATTAATGGTTGCGTCTGTTTCTCCTGTAGAAACACTAAACATTGCATCCTCAACAAAATCATAAAATATAGGTATAATGTTAGGGAAAAGTTCCAGAATTTTTTTATTCGTTCCATAGCCTTTTACGAATGCAACTTTTTTCCCACTTAAATCCATACTGTTAGCAATAGTTATATTGCTGAGTTCTGTAAAAATTCCAAGCTCAGAGTCATTATAAGATTTAGTATAATTAGTATAACTTTTTCTTTCTTCGGTTACATAAAGAGCAGGTAAAACGTCAATTTCCTTATTTTTGAACATTTCTTCAAGCTGAGACCAAGAATGATTATAAACAAATTCCAGTTCAAGACCAATATCCTGTGCTAACATTTCTATGAATTCTATTGAAAACCCCTTTGGCTCGCCCTTTTCATTATAGTCAAAAGGTCCCCAATCCATTTCATTTCCAACTTTAATAATTGGGTGATTTTGGATAAATTCTTTCTCTTTCAGAGTCAAAGGAATTGTTTTTTTTATATTATTATTTTTAATTCCAAACCATTTATTCTGCAAACTTTGAATTTCTCTGTTCGTTATAGATTCAAACCCTTTATTAATAATTGAAAATAATACTGGCTTATCTTTGTTAACACCAATTCTAAGGTCATCGTTTTTAATTCCTTCAATATCAAATTTTCCGAGAATCTTCAGGTTAGTAAGAGCATCTTGCTTTATATAAAAATTCGCTTGTTGAAGAGTTGTAACCACGGCATCAATTTTCTCATAAGCAAGAGATAGCATGGCATCTCTAACTTTGCCAAATTCAACAATGTTAAGGTTTTCAATTTTCCGGAATTCAGGTTCATAAAAAATATCTTTCAAAATACCTATTTTTTTACCTTTTAAGCTAAATAAATTTTTGTAATCTCCAAAAGTATCTCTTCCAAAAATAAGAATTGGAATTTCATAATAAGGTTTTGTATAAAACGTAAAAGCTGTCCTTTCTTCTTTATATGAAATAGCGTCAATTAAATCGACTTTCTTTTCTTTAAATCTACTTATATTTTTGTACCATGCATTAGGTTCAATATTAATTTTTATTCCAATTTTTTGGGAAATTAAATTAATTAAATCAATTGAAAATCCTTTCACTTCTGAATCTTCAATAAAAGAAAAAGGCATATAGTCATCAATAACAGCAATGGATATATCAGAGACCTTTTGTAAATACAACTCTTCAGCTTTAGAAAACTGTATCTTGGATGCACTTTCTTCAGATTTTTTGACTCCTAACCAACATTCTTTTAAAGCTGTCATCTCTTTGTGAGAAATTTTTGATAGACCTTTATTGATAATTGAGTATAAAATTGGCTTGTTTTTATTAACTCCAAATCTTAAATCTTCTTTTTCAAGATCATCTAATTTTAACTCATCTAATACCTTAATATTAATAAAACCATTTTTAACAATATGATAATTAGTTTGATTTAAGTTACTTACAAAAGCATCAATTTTATTGTTAACCAAAGCTTTAGTTAAAGATTCAACATCATCAAATCCAATAATATTCAGATTGTATTGTTCAGATAAAAGAGTAGAATAAAAAATATTTTTAATTATTCCTACCCGTTTTCCTTTCAAATCTGAAAGATTATTATAGTATCCAAAATCAGTAGTTGCAAAAATCATTATTGGAATTTCATAATACGGTTCTGTAAAAAGAGTAAAAGCGGTTCTGTCTTCTTTGAAAGAAATTCCGGATATTAATTCAACTTTATTATTTTTAAAATCAGTAATATTTTTATTCCAAACATCCGGTTTTATTTTAATTTCAATTCCAATTTTTTGAGATAATAGTTTAATTAGTTCAACTGTAAACCCGACAAACTCACCTTTTTCAATGTACGAAAAAGGTGTAAAATCATCTATCATTGCAATAGAGATAATAGGATTTTTTTTGATATATAATTTTTCATTGTCTGTAAAATCAAATTGATTCTGATTTTCATTAATACTTTCATTGAAATACTTATTTTTTATTTCAAGGACTTTTTGTTTATCTATCTTATCAAATTTTGGTATAAATCCTTTTTTCCCAAAATGAGATTCATAATCAAAAGCATCAATATTTTTTATTGAAACCATTGGTATTTCAGGTGAAACTCGAAAAGGAATTTCAGAACCAACTTTCTCTCCATTCAATATTCTGACCATCATATCAAGAGCAATTTTACTCTGGAGAATGTTTTCATCAGAAGGAGCTGCAAGGATTGTTTCCTCTTTGATTTCTTCATAAACATCTGCGGTAATGTAAGTTGAAATTATTTTTGTATTTGGATGTATTTCTTTATTTCGTTTAATATATCGAACAGCTTCTGTAGCAGCAACCGAATTTCCAACAATATAATCAATATTGTGATTTTCTTTTTTGTTCAAAGATGTACGAAGTTTCATTAATTGAATATCTTGACTTGTATCTCCATAAATTGGTCCAACAATTGTAATTTTCTGGTTACTTTTCTTTAGTTTGCTTATTGCATCTCGGAAACCATTATAAGAATCTGGTGCCCAACCTGATTTTCTTGGACCTGGGAATATTGCTATTTTGAGATCCTTTTTTTTAGAGTTTTTTAAAACAAATTCACCAACTTCATAGCCCATTTCATAAAAGGAGACTAAAGATTTTGCACTTATTTTAGGAGCATAAATATCATTAATTAACTCGACAATTGGTTTTCCGGTTTTTGTAATCTCTTCGACAAGCGAATCCATCTTATTATAATCAAGAGAAGCGAGAATAATACCATCAATATCGTTATCTTCGCCCAATTTCCGTAATTGAATTTGTTGATTTTTTAAATTTGAGTATGAACCAGCCTCATAAATTGTGATTTTCACACCTAAATTTTTAGCATGAGTGATTATTCCATAATTTGTAGCAATCCAATAAGAATCATTAAAATGTGGTAATAGCACTCCGAGATGATATGTTTTTGGGGATATAGGCGTATTCCAATTTTCACTTAACGGATTGCTTAAACTACTTGAAGGAATACCAGTCTCTTTCAATTGTGCATCATATTTACCATAATAACCATTGATTCTGAGTTCTTTAGAATTTAATGATGATACAAATAACAACAATAAAATGAATAGGGAAAAAATCATAAATAAATTCCGATTTTTTACCATATATACTCCTTCTCCTTACGATATAACAGGAAACAATATAAATATAATCAAGTGAATCTATTCACCGCCACAAAAAAAACATCCAATAATAAAGCAAAGAAACTTTTTTTTACCTCTTAAATGGTAAATCTCATTTATTTGTCAATGTTTTTAATACTTTCTTGGAATCAATTTTGAATTTAATCATGATACAAAAGATAATTAACGCAATTACGTCAAATGAAAAAAAATAAAAGAGTGTAAAAAATACGTGAACTCAAATCATTCTTTTCTTTAATCGCTGAGGATTAGTATCTTTTCCAGATCATCGAAAGTAGGTTTATGTCCAGTACAATATTTCTTGCCAAATAAAAACACTTTTTATTTTTTGTCAGCTATCACATGTAAATACACGAGATGGAGGATTTAATAATGCAATATCCGATAAGTGAAAAGAAAACATTCAGAGCCGGTGAAATAATAATTAGAGAAGGTGAAGTTTCTGATGAGGTTTATATCGTTTTAAAAGGTAAAGTTGAAGTATTTAAAAAAGGAGTAAATAAACAAGAAATAATTCTCAATATTGTTAGCGAAGGAGATGTTTTCGGAGAATTAGGTTTTATCTTGGAAAACCCAAGAGAGGTCTCTGCAAGAGCATTAACAGATATTGATGTTGATATTTTCGATCCTAGATCTTTTAGTCTTCTCTATGATTTGGAAATAGGAAGAAAAATGAGACCGATTATTCAAAGTGTTGCTGAAAGATTAAGAGTTTCTTATGCAAAAATTGCAGATCTTGGAGATTGCGAAAAACGAGTTATTGAACACAAAGCTACTGAATTACAGAAATTAATTTCAGTTCAAATTATTGCTGAGAACAAAAAAGCTATGGTTTCTCTTAACGGATTAAAAAGCATTGGTGTTGAAAGATTTCCATTTACAATTGGAAGATTTTCTCGCAGAAGATCTGATGATTTATTTCATAAAAATGATTTATATCTTAATGATAAAGCTCCTTTTCAAATCTCAAGATCTCATTGTTCATTAATAAAAAAGAATAATAAAATATTTTTTCAAGATAGAGGAAGTACTTTGGGTAGTTTAGTCAATGGTACACAGATTGGAGGAAAGACTTCATTTTCAAAGAAGATAGAACTTGTTGCAGGTAATAATACAATTCAAATAGGATCATCACGAAGTAATCTTTTATTTAATTTTGTACTTAAGTAGTATCTGAATGAAAAGGATTTTTAACCATGAAGGACGGGAGATCATGAAACAACGATTAATTCTCTATCTGTGTAGAAGCGACATCTTTATAGCCCAATGTGTTAGCGTTGGGTAAGATAAAAAGAGAACTAAGTGACAGAGTAGCAACAAAAAAAGAATAACTTTAGAAAAAGTTAGTTTTCGTTCAGATACTAATTAAAGGTTTATAAAAAAGTAGTTTTAAATTCTCTTATAATAAGTGAAGATTAATTCTTCACTTTTTTACATCATTATCAAGGAAATGGCTATACCGAGTACCATTCCGCCAAGCACTTCAAGGGGAGTGTGTCCTAATAATTCTTTTAAATTACCTTCAATAAGACTGTAACCTTCACGTTTTTTGATATTAGCTACAATTTTATTTAGTACACTTGCTTGTTTACCAGCAGCTCTTCTCACTCCTGTAGCATCATACATTATTACAATAGCAAAAACAGATGAAATAGCAAACATCGATGAAGAAAAACCTTCTTTTAAACCAATAGATGTTGTCAAAGCAACTACAGAAGCTGTATGTGAACTTGGCATACTACCCGTTTCAATAAATTTTCTAAAATTAAATTTTTTCTCAAAAATAAGGGAAATTACAACCTTCATTGCTTGTGCTGTAAATAAAGCAACAAAAACTATATCAATAATTCTATTATTAAATATTATACCATTACTCATTCCATCTCCTCAATTTCTTTCATAGGAAATATAAGATAAAAAAACTTAAAATATTGTCTATGAAAATTATTTATTTTAGAGATTTTTGTATTTTTACTTGATAATTTTAATAATGGCCAGATTTAATAAATTGAGTATTGACAAAAATATTTTTGAATTGATCTATGAATAATATTTTTTTTATAAAGCTTTAAAAATATTATTTTGAGGAATAAATGAAAACTGAAAATGAAAAACTACGGGTAAAATATTTAAAGAGAATTTCACGAAAAACAGGACAAGCTATTTCAGAATTTGATATGATTCAGGAGAATGATAAAATAATGGTTGCAATTTCCGGAGGTAAAGATTCGTGGACTCTTTTACATATATTACAAACGATGAAGAAAAAAGCTCCAATAAAATTTGATTTGATCGCTGTAAAAATTGATTATCCAAATACAAATCAAGAAAATGAAAGGATTAAAAATTATTGTTTATCAATTGGAATCAGTACAGAAATAATTTACACCAATATTAATAAAATCATTCGCGACAATTTGAATAAAAAAAAGTCTCTTTGTGCATTTTGTGCAAGGTTGAGAAGGGGATTTTTGTACACGGCATATAACAAATTTGCAGTTACAAAACTTGCTCTTGGACATCATCGAGAAGATAATAATGAAACTTTATTAATGAATCTATTTTTCTCATCACAAATAAAGGGCATGTCACCAAAATACAGATCAGATAATAAAAAACATGTTATAATCAGACCAATGATATCTGTATCTGAAGAGGATATTGATAATTTTGTTAAATATTCAGATTTTCCAATTATTGATAATAATTGCCCTTTTGGTAAATCTCATGAAAGAAATAAAATGAAAAAATTATTAAATGAGTTAGAAAAAAAATATCCAAATATAAAAAATACCATCTCTGCTGCTCAAAATAAAGTCATATTATCCCATTTAAAAGACAAAAACCTCTTTGATTTTTCTGAAATGAGATCATTATAAAAAAGGTTTAACCACTTGTCTGCGTGCGTAACCTGTGCAGACAGATGGAATTACTAAAATGGGCAATACAACCATTTTGGTTGCAAAAAGAGTTTATTAGTATCTGAGCAAAAAATCACGGAGTTCCTCACGTTAGTAGGGACTTCGGGATTTTTTGGGGGAGTGCAGGTTTTTGTTCTCGCTTCACATTCAATAAAACTCTAAATATAACCACACTCTTT
>JAOZMQ010000457.1 GCA_029934195.1 Candidatus Cloacimonadota bacterium
TGAACAAGATAAATTAATTTATCAAAATACATTGGAGAAAAAATGAAAAATAAGAAAAATAAAATAAAAAAACTAACTATACAATTAAAAGATTATAGTGGAGAAAAAATGAAAAACAAATTAAATGAACTAATTAAACAATTAGAAATAGACTTAATCAGTAGAGACGAAGAGATAAAATTATCCTTACTTGCCCTTCTTGCAAATGAAAATATGCTTTTGATTGGACCTCCCGGTACAGCAAAAAGTGAGATTGCTCGAAGAGTTTCTCAAGTAGTGAAAAAAGGAAATTACTTTGAATATCTTCTTACAAAATTTTCTACTCCGGAAGAAATATTTGGACCTCTTTCTATTCAAAAACTAAAAAAGGATGAGTTCCAAAGAAAAACTGATGGATATTTACCTAAAGTTCATATTGCTTTTTTGGATGAAATATTCAAGGCAAATTCTTCAATATTGAATTCATTACTAACTATTATGAATGAAAAGGTATTTCATAACGGAAGTAAAAAAGAGAAAGCAAATCTCTATTCAATAATCGGAGCATCGAACGAATTACCAGTTGGAGAAGAAGAACTTAGTGCATTATATGATAGGTTTCTAATTCGAAAATTTGTTGATTATTTAACCAGAAATGATGAGATAGATGCTCTTATGAATATTTCAGGAGAACCTTTTGTATTAGATGATAAATATAAACTTGATATTTCTTTTATTAATATGGTTAAAATAGAACATAAGAAGATAATAATTCCGGAATCTACAAAACGATTGATAAAAAAGATTAGAAAAGAGTTTAAAGATAGATTTAGTGATGACAAAAGTGAAAGTCTTTCTGATAGAAGATTTCTAAAGATTATTAAATTATTAAAAGTATCAGCTTATACAAATGGGAGACAAAAAGTAGATATTTTTGACCTTCCTTTAATGTTGCATTTTTTGTGGAGTAATCCCAAAAACCGAGAAGAATGCAGAAAATTAGTTATTAATATCGTTAGGAATGAACTTCATAACGAAAATGATGCTAATCCTTTTAATGAAAATATTTGGTTGTAATTAATGTTTAGTATTTTTTCAAAAGTTCTTATTCCTTTTAAATTTGGAATAAAGGCGATAAAATATTGGATAGATAATAATTTTAGGCAAAAAGTTGTCCCTACAAAAGGAAGCGTTTTATATTGTGATTTACTGATCGGAGCGGAACATTCCGGAATTTATGTTGGTGATGAACAAATATCCAATATTGTTGTTGATGGTCTTGCAGAATCTGTTGTTGAAATCGCTTATCCAGAAGATTTTACTTCCAAAAGTGTATTACATAAGCATATTTATGTTTCTTCAAATAAATATGGTTCTGTAGGAGATAAAAATGTTTGTGATGGAGCAATTGAGCATCTTGGAGAAAGAGGTTTTTACGGATTAGTTTATTCCAATTGCCATACTTTTTCAAAAAAATGTGTAAATTATTCAAAACAAAGTCATCACTTTCTTATTTCACAAATTAATGAATCGTGGGAACCAACTCTATCAGATTTAAAGAGAACTGCGAAAAGAAAATTAGGCGCAACAAAATGGTATTTGTGGGATAGGAGTAGAGATACTCAAAGTAGTGGAATAAACCAACAAGAACCAAATATGGAAGATATTCGTAATTATCTGGAGAATCTTAAATTAAATAAAAAATCAATGCAAGAAATTGATAATCAATTGCAAACATCAAAAGATTATCTTGAAGAAATCAAAAATGAAAATTTACCGAGTCAAGCTTTTGGGAATGTCAGGAAATTTAATGAAATATTAGAAAATATTAAACACGAATATGGCCGAATAAAGGAATTTTCTAAACTTTTAGGGCAAGATTTTAGTATCAAAGAATTGCAACAAATGAATGATGATTTTTTAAGTTTAGTTAAAGAAATGAAGAATAATCAAAAAATCAAAGATGTTGTGAAAAAATTGGGAAGAGATTATCTTACCGAATATCAAAAATCTCGCCTAAAAATATGTAAACGGTTAAATACTGAAACTTTTGGAATCCATAAAAGTAGCGATTTGATCAGGATTTTACCATCCGAATTAATGAATTTAGATGACGAAGATTTGGAATATTTATTCTATTCAAAATTACTGGAAAACAATTTGCTGACTTATGAACTTATTGGCTATACAACAGAAGAAGTAAAAGAGAAAAGGAAAAGTCGTAAAGGTCCGGTCATTGCTTTGTTGGATACTTCCGGGAGTATGAGTGGATATCCAACTCTAAAAGCTAAAGCTCTACTTTATTCTACATCAAAGATTTTAGAACAAGAAAATAGAAGTTTATATGTAATATTATTTGGTTCAATTGGTCAAACAAGGGAACTTAATATTAATAATCAAAATGAAATTGTTAAATTATCTAATTTTTTAAATCAAGGTTTTGGTGGTGGAACAGATTTTGAAACACCAATTGCACTAGCGATTCAAATAATCAAAAACAAAAATGATTATGAAAAAGCAGATATATTGATGATTACAGATGGATTATGTTCCTTAACGAATCATTTTATTGGAAAACTTAAATCTGAAAAAGAAAAATTGGACTTTAGTATTTATACAATTCTTTGTGCTGGTTCTGCCGGTAAAGATAATTTTAGTGATGAAGTTGTTGTTTTGTAAGAACTTCGGAATGTACGAGCTTTGCGAGTTCTTCCGAATGTTCGGCTTTGTTGGCGAAAATCAACATTCCGAAGAGCTGTCGCACATTCGGAAGTTGAGAG
>JAOZMQ010000078.1 GCA_029934195.1 Candidatus Cloacimonadota bacterium
AATTTCACAATGTTCTAAGAAGATTTTAATGTGACCCATCTTATTCACAAGTCTGTATACGTTCAAAAAATCCCGAAGTCCCTGCAAAAACTGAGTCTTTGAGCTATCGCGAGGAATAAAACGGGTACGTTTAAAACGAGTACGTTTAAAACGGGTACGTTTTTCTGGTCTTTTTCCTTTTTTATTTTTTGGTAACTGCTACCATTTTAAAATTATTGCGGGCAAGTGTTATGAATATGAGAACCTTTTCTAAGAATATTTGTATATTTACAATTCTTTTTGATTTCCCCTTTTCCAGTTTAATTTGGTCTGGTTATTTTAATAAAAAGAAATTTTAGTTGACTTAGATGATTCATACGAATAATAGACGAAGAATTATAGAGTTTGACACATATTTTGTCATTTTTTTGATAAAATATTCTGTATAGTTAATAGAAGTTTATGTTTATAATTCTTTGAAAATTATATTCTTACAAACAAAAATGAAATAAAGTATCAATAAAAAAAAGAAATTTAGCTTATAATAATAGGTAAAGAATGAAAATAAAAAAATTTGTAGCTCCTTCTATGCATGTCGCTCTCGGACAAATTAAAGTAGAATTTGGTGAAGATGCGATTATCCTTAATTCTAAAAGAATTAAAAATAAGGAGCATCCGGAATGGAAAGACGCAGTTGAGGTAACTGCAGCTATTGATAAAAAAGAAAATAAAAATAATCTGGTAAAAGATTCTTTTTCCAATTCATTAAATAGTGCATCAATAGTGAAAAATGAGCCACGCAATTTACCAAATTACCAATTTGGAATTCTTCAAAAAGAGCTTGATACAATTGGTGAAAGAATGGAATTTCTTATTAATCATATCAAATACAATCAATTACCACATTTACCAAAAATTCTTCAGCAAAAAGCTCTCTCACTTACAGCTCACGGAATTGATCCTTCTTTATTGAATTCTCTAATTGAAGACATTTTGTTACATCTGAAGGGTGAAGAATTACTTCAGAGTGATTTGGTTGATCAGAAACTTGTTAGAAAACTAAAAAATAAATTGCAGGTAACCGGTCCTGTAAAATTTAATAGAAATCAGCCGTCTGTAGTGCTTATTGCAGGTCCTACAGGTGTAGGTAAAACTACAACAGTTGCGAAACTTGCAGCTTTTTATAAGTATTCTTATTCCAAAAAAGTTGCTTTAGTTTCAGTTGACAGCTATCGCATTGCAGCTATTGAGCAATTGAAAACGTTTGCAGAAATTGCAAATATTCATTTTGATAGTGCTTATGATAACCACGAGCTTTTAGATAAAATGAAAAAACTTCAATCATTTGATCTTATTATTATTGATACTGCCGGTATTAACCCGCAAAATATGAAAAAAATGATTAGTTTGAAAGAAACAATCAGGGTTGCAAAAGTAGATGAAGTTCATCTGACTCTAAGTCTTACTACTCGAAGTAATGATTTAAAAGATATTATGAAAAAATTTAGTATTATTCATTTTACAGGGATTATTTTGACAAAATTAGATGAAACAAATACTTTTGGAGATATCTTTAATCTCGCTGTAGAATTCAATAAACCATATTCTTATTTAACGTTTGGTCAAAATATTCCTGATGATCTTAATTTAGCAGATAGAAAGGATTTAGCTTCGACAATTTTAAGAGGTAAACATGCAGTTCTTTAATCAATCAGAACAATTAGAAAATTTTCAGAATAGAAATAAAAAAGGGAAAAAAACAAAAATGGCAAAACTCATTTCCATCACAAGTGGAAAAGGTGGTGTTGGGAAAAGTAATTTTATTCTAAACCTTGCTATTGCTATGTCGATAAGAGGGAAGAAGATTTTACTAATTGATGCTGATATGAATTTGTCAAATCTTGATATTCTTATTGGTGTTTATCCGCAATTTACACTAAAGAATCTTATTGATGATTTAATTAGTGTCAACGATTTACTTATTGATGGACCAAAAGGAATAAAAATTTTACCGGCATCTTCCGGAGATATTAGTATTATGAAAAATACTAAGAAAGCACAACAAGCTCTAATTCAAGCTTATACTGAATTGAAACCTGAATATGATTATATTTTGATCGATACCGGTGCTGGAATTTCTGACTATACTATGGATTTTGTTTTGAGTTCAGAAAAAATTGTAATAATAACAACACCGGAGCCTACAGCTATAACAGATGCTTATGCAATGATAAAAATGTTATTTTATCATCATAAGTCACCCGATATTTCCATGGTAATTAATATGGTACAAACTGATGAGGAAGGAAAAAATATTTTTAATAAGATTAATATGATTGTTCAGCATTTTCTCAATAAACAGGTAAAACATATTGGAAATGTGCCTTTTGATAAATATTTACCTGAAGCTGTACGAGAGCAAGTTCCAATCCTATTAAAAAGACCTCGATCAATCTCATCTGCCAATATTCATAATATTGCAGTTTCCATATTGCGTGAAGACAAAAATAAGGAATAGACATGATTCAAAAGATGCAACTACAGGCTTTTTTTAAAGCTGTATCAATATTGATGTTTTTTATTACTTTTTTTACAGACTACATTTTTTTCGGTGGAGAAATTGTAGATTGTTTGTTTAAGGGAATAATTACATTAATAGTTGCAAATATCTTTCTTAATCTTGTTTACATTATTTGGCGGTTTGCTTTTAAAGCAGAAGAATGGAAATTAATTATTGAAGGTGAAAAGACTGATTCTGTTGAAGAAGATTTTCCTATTGAAGAAGAACTTCCAGACATGCCATTATCAACTGAAACTGTAAAAAAACCTATTTAAGCTTAAAAAATAATAATTATATTTGACAGAAATTATGGAGATTACAATTTTTTGTAATCATTTCGGGAAAATATTTTTTCTATAATTAAATTTTCGAAAAATAATTTTAGTTTGTGCAGGAGATTATATGAATGCTGATGATAAGAAACTCTGGGAGCTCTATAAAAAAACAGACCGCAGAGAACTTCTGGAAAAAATTGTTGAAAAATATTTAAACATCGTACATTATCTTGCTCACAAGCTTGTGGTATATACATCAAATTCTTTAACAAGGGATGATCTTTATAGTGCTGGTATTATCGGATTATTAGAAGCAATTAAAAGATTTGATATTGAGAAAGGACTTGAATTTCAAACATATGCTACAATTCGTATTAGAGGTGCAATCATTGATGAAATCCGGCGAATCGATTGGGTTCCAAGATCTGTTAGACAAAAATCAAAAAAAATTGATGCAGCAATTCATGCTTTATTCAACAAAACCGGTAGAATGCCTTCCGATTATGAGATAGCAGAAGAATTAGAAATCTCTATTGAGGAATATTATAAAATAACAGATAACCTTGGACCATTGTTTCTATCTTCACTTGATGCAAGTATTGCTTCAGGAGGGGATTCTGAAATTTTAAAAATCAGGGATATTGTTCAGGATGAATCAGAAGAATCTTTTGGCTCGCTGATGATGCATAAGAAACTTAGAAAACAAATTATTAAGGCAATTGGACAACTACCGGATAAAGAAAAACTTGTTATTTCTCTTTATTATTATGAAGAACTCAATCTTAAAGAAATTGGTATGGTTCTTGGTGTCTCTGAATCAAGAGTTTCGCAGATTCATTCATCTGCAATTTTAAAGCTCAGGCATTCTTTACAAAACTTTGATTATTCTGCGGACGAAATTACTTTATCATAATGAAAAAGAATTTCATTGAAACAATAACAAAGCATATTATTGATTTGCCGGCATTGCCATCTGTTGTGTCAAAACTGATTGGACTTGTTGATGATCCTAAAGTTTCATCTCATGATATTGCCAAACTAATATCATCGGATCAAGCAATAACAGCAAAACTCTTGAGATTATCAAACTCTTCATATTATACTTTTCAAAAAGAGATTAAAACTGTACCGTTTGCTGTATCCTTAATGGGTTTTGATACAGTTGTAAACCTTGCTTTGAGCTTATCTGTTGTAGGAAGATTTACAACTTCTGCAGTCGATGATAATTTTGAATTGATGGAATTTTGGGAACATTCTTTGTCAGTGGCAGTTGTTGCAAAAAGAATAGCTGAAGACATAATGCCGGATGCTGCTGCGGAAGTATTTACAATGGGAATCTTGCACGATATTGGAAAATTAATAATTCATGAATATCTTCACAAAGAATATTTAGAGATTGAAAAATTAATTATTGAGAAGGATTACCTTTCTTTAGAAGCTGAAACAAAAATCTTAGAAATTAATCATTCAATTGTTGGAGAATTTCTTTGTAAACAATGGAAGTTACCGGTTGATATCATTAATTGTGTTCGATTTCATCATTATCCGGATCAAGATAAATCAGGTCAGAAATTTTCAAGTATTATTCATCTCGCAGATCTTCTTTGTAATTTACTTGAAGTACAACATCCACAAGTTGAACATAATAAAAATGAATTAAATCTTTCCATTTTAGATAAACTAAAATTGAAACAAATTGTTCCTGATGAACTTGATTTTGATTTTTATCTCGAACAAACTAAAATTGAAATTGAAAAAGCAGAAGAATTTATATCTCTTCTCAAAAATGGATAAAATGAAAACTCTAAAGTGAGGTTACAATGAAAAAAAATATTTTCTTTCTCGTTTTTGCTCTATTAGTAATTCAAATATTTGCTAAGAGTAGCTTGGTTAAAATTTATCATGGAGATTTTGGTATTATTGACAGAACAGTTCTCCAATTTAATAGAAAACCCGAGTTTACTATTAAAGAAAGATCAAAAAATAATTTATTAGTAATAAGTTTAGAAAATTGCGAGCAAGGTTCAACAATTGATAATAAGCAGGTGTTTGATTCAAAAGTGCTGGAAAAATTGGATGTTCTTGTTATTAACAATAAGTTAAATATTGTTATTACAACAGATCAGAATTATGTTCTAAAGAAATCTTATATAACCGGACAACCTTACAAGATTGTACTTGATATTTATAATATGGAAGAGCCGAAATCTATTATCGATAGACTAAGTTTTGCTAAATTTTATCAAAAAGTCGGTTTTTATTCAAAAGCAATTGAACAATACAAAATCATTGAAAAAAAAGCTCCACAAAATAGTGGGATTCATTATTTTTGGGGGAAAATTTTACTTCAAAGAAAAAAGCAAAAAGAAGCAATAAAGCATTTTAAACTTGTAAATCAAAATACAAATGAATTTAGATTAGCCCAAGAAGAATTGAACAAATTAGGATTCAATAAAAAATTACCACAAAAGAAATCTGATTCAAAAGTAGTGGAAAAGGTTAAGGATAAGATTGAGAAAAAAGAAGTTGAAGAAATTAAAAACGCAATTGAAAAACCTCTGGATACAAGTTCTACAATAGAGACATCAGCTGAAATAAATAAGGATTCTCAAGATCTTTACAAAATATACAAAGACTATTTTTCAATTGCAGAATCTTTAGAAAACAGACAATTTTTGGTGGGAGTTGTGGCAGCAAAATTTGGTGATTATGAAAATGCAATTAGTTTCTTAAAACTAATTCCACCAAACTCAACCCTGGAACCCAGTGTTTATAAAGAGTTAGCCGAAATTTATTTAGAATTAGGTGATGAAAATAATGCAAAACTTTATAGAAGTCTGATTGATACAGAAAAATCAGCTAACTTGATTCAAGAAAAGACTGGTTTTTTCCAAATGAAATTGAGATTATGGATGGCTTTAATTCTTGCTTTACTGTTTGGTGTTATTGTCTTTTTCCTCCTAATGATTTATTATAATAGAAAAACTCAACAAGAAGATCCGGAATTTATTATCGCGGATTTAAATTATCATGATGATCTTATAAAAAAAGATTACAAAAAAAATGAAGAAATTACTCCATCACCATCTTCTAAAACAGAAATAGAACCAACTGAAAAGGTAAAAAAATCTGAAAATAAAGTTTCTATAGATGAAGAAGAAGTACAGGAATATACAGCGTCCAATTTTGAAGAAAAAGCTCCTTTAGTGTCTGAAAGTCTTACAACAAATGAGGAAGCAGAAATGTTAGTTGATGAAACAAAACAATTAAATCCAGAGGAATCGGTGGAAAATGAAGTAAATAAAGAAGAGAACGGATTTGGGAATGATGAATACAAAAAGAAAATGATAATGAGACTTTTTAGTGATGGCTGGGAATCTGAAGCAATTGCTAAAGAATTAAGAATTTCTCAAAGAGAAGTAGATTTTATTATCAAAATGAATGATTAAATATTTCCTTTTTTTAGGATTTTGTGGAGAAGATAAATGATCTTTATTGTAGGTGAAAATCAACAGAGGAACAAAGTATGAAAAATTTAATAAAATCATTATTTCTAATTTTTGTGATAATTATTTTCTTTAGATTTGGGATAGGGGTTATAAGTTTTTTAGTTAAAATGTGGTACATTACAATTCCATTAGCTTACTTTATTTATATGTCATGGAATAAGGAAAAAGATCCTATTATGACAAATACGCCTAATACTCACAATACTAAAGATGAAATTATTATTGAAGAAGAAGAAATTGAAGAAATAATTGATGATGATTCTGATTAACAATTATTCTCTACAACTATTTGTAATTTTATTGGCAATTTTTTATTTATTGAATTTTTTGGATGCTCATTCGACATATCTTGTCGTTAATAATTCTTCTTTGATGAATGAAAAAAATCCAATTGCACGATTTTGTTTTAGAATTTTTGGATTGTTAAAAGGCATTATTTGTCTGAAATTTATTACAGTGTTGTTATTACCATTAATGATTTCTTTCTACAGAGAAGAAGCCAATGAGATTTTGCTTACGTTGCTAATTGCAGACATTCTATATGTTTATGTGGTATTAAACAACTATCGCATTTTTCTAAAGATTAAGCAAAAATTATCATAAAACATTTTTAACTCATTGAATTGAATCAAAATAAATTGGAATAGGCATAAAATGAATATAGAATTATCATTTGCAGAAAAATTTCTTTATCATATTTGGGATGGAAAGCATCTGCATATTTCATTAAAGACAGTTGATAATAAAGAAATCAAAGTAATGTATGCAGGGCAATGGAATACGGATTCAGGTCCAGATTTTAAATTTGGAATTATTCAAATTGATGGGGAAGTGTGTAAAGGTGATATTGAAATTCATAAAAATACTTACGATTGGATAAATCATAAACATCAAGAAGATATGAATTTCAATAATGTGATTTTGCATGTAGTTTATAATCATAATACCCAATATCCGGCAACTATTTTAGAAAATGGAAATCTCATTCCAATACTTGAAATAAAAAATCAACTTTCAGAAGATATTAAAAAACTTCAAGATAAATTTGCAGGAGAATCTTTCTCTCGAAGTGAAGATTTTTGCTCATTTTTTGCAGGATTAGACAATAATTCTATTAAGATGATTTTGGTAAAACTTGGTTTAGAAAGGCTTGAGAAAAAAATAAATAGATTTTCAGCTGAGTTGTATTTTACTGATTTTAATCAATTATTTTTGCAAGGATTATTGGAATCTCTTGGATATAGTAAAAATAAATTCCAAATGTTACAACTATCTACTTTGTTGCCTTATAATAAGTTAAAAGAATTTAAGAGTAAAGGGCTAACCAAAGATCAATTGATTGCTCTTTGGTTAGGTTGTTCCGGTTTAATTGAACATATTCCAGCAACTATTCCAAAAGAATGGAGTTATAAATGGAGTGAGCTTTATCATAATCAAAGCATTACAAGTGAATATAAAAATTTAGAATGGAAGCTTTTTAGGATTAGACCAATAAATCATCCGGTTGTTAGATTGTTACAGGTATCAGATCTTATCTATAAATCTCTCGATGATTCTTTATTTAATCAACTTCTCAATCTTTTTTCTTTTAGTAGAGAAAATTTTACAATCAGCAAATTTAAAAAAAAGTTATATAAATTTTTTGAGATTGATTGGATGGAATTACCTGAAAACATTCATCTTGGTAAAACAAGAATTGATACAATTTGTATAAATATAATTCTTCCATTGATAATTCTTTATGCTCGGAAAATGACATATCCTGATCTGGAAAGTTCTGCTTTTCAAATTTTCAAAGATTACAATAAGCTACCTGAAAACCATATTACAAGACATATGAATAAATTTATGCAGGAATCTCAAAGAAAAATTATTTCTAAAAAAGCAATTTTCCAGCAGGGAATTCTAAAAATATACTATGATTTTTGTCGAAACCATAATTGTATCATTTGCAAAAGCAGAAGAAATAACTTATTGGGAATAGATGATGTAATAGATTAAGGAATTATTATTTTTTGATAGTGGATTAAAAACTGTTTCCGATAATTTTTATTAAAAAATCTACTCAATTTTCATCTGTATTATTTAAAACAGCCATTTCAGTATTTTCACTATAAGCTTTAAAATCAACTCTATCAGCGTCTTTAAATTTTTGTAAAATATCTTGAATTCTTTTTATTGATTCATCAATACGGAAAAAATATTTTTTAGTTTTTTCTGTTTCCTTAACATTGAAACTTAGCATGTCAACATTTCCTTTTAGAATCATTAAAGGTTGATTTATTTCATGACTTGCAGTTACAGCGGTAGCTAATGCTGATTCTCTCTTTTTAATTTCAATTCTTCTCTTTTCTTCTAATTTCCGTAGTGTCAAATCGTGAATAAATGTTAGTACAACATCTTCATTGTTATAGAGAACACAAATATTATTCAATTCTACTGGAATTTTTCTCCCATTTTTTTTTATAAGATTAGTCTCATAAATTTTTGGAATTTCAATGCCTTCTAATCTCCTTTTATGAAGAGTTATATTCTTTTCTCTATTTGTTGAGTCAAACAATTCTAAGAAATTAATGTTAATAATTTCTTCGTCTTTAAAACCGGTAAGTTCTAAAAATTTTTTATTATAAAAGTCAATTTTTCCTGTTTTAGAAAAAATTATTCCGTCATTTGCTTGTTCAACCAATATTTTATACAGTTCTTGACTTTTAGTTAATTCTTTTGTTTTTTGAATAACTAAATTTTCAAGATTGGAATAAATATCAAAATATTTTTCTGTTGCTTCCTCATTTTCTTGCCGAGTTATATAGAAATCATTTTCAAGATGTTTAATCTGGATTTTCAGGTTTTTGATTTCTATATCTTTTTCCATTAACAATATTTCTAATTTGTTCTTTTTCATTTGAACCATCCGGCATCAGTAAGTTTTTTCATTTCAATTCGCACTTCGTGCATAATTAAATGTGTAGCTTTTTCTGTGATGTTAAGATTTTCAAGACATTTCACAAAAAGGTCATTATTCTCAGTTGATAAATCTACAAATCCAATACCCTCAATTGCACAACAATAATTTGCAATATAAAGAACCATAGCACTTTTCTTGAATTCAGGTTCAGATTCTAATGGTCGATGATGTTGTTGTATTGGAATGTACAAATTGGATGGAAATCCCCAAGATTTCAGAACACTTCCACTAAGATCTGCATGAGTAAAGCCTAAGATCGGATTCTCAATTTCTATTAAATCAATTTTTTCTTCAATATATTTTTTTACTATTAAAGAAAAGTCATCTTCTAAAAATTGTTTGATAAGGACAATTCCTATATTATGTAATAATCCGGACGCATAAATTTTTTCACCTTTTTGTCGGAACTCTCTTCTCATTATTAATTTACTGAAGATTGCAACAGCTACACAATTTTCCCATAATTTACTCATTGAAAAATTACTATGTTGATTATTATCCACAAAAAAATCATTAATTTTAAGGCTTAGAGCTAATTCTTTGACTATATTAAAACCAATTCGAATAATTGCGACTCTGATATTGTCTGCAGGATTTTTCCTTCCAAAGTAAGCTGAATTTGCAACTCTGAGGATTTTGACACTAAGAGGTGGATCAAGTCGTATAGTATCAATCAAATCTTTCATATGTGCATTTGGATCATTGATAATGTCGATAATTCTTATCAAAGATTCTTTTATGGACGCTAATTGTGAGCCATTAATTAATTTAGTAACTCCCTCTAAGCTGATTTTTTCATTTATTGAAGAATTCATTTCTCCCCTCTCAATTTTATAATTATATTTCAAAAACTAAGTAGTATCTGACCGAAAAGGAATTTTTTAACCATGAAGAACAGAAGTTCATAAAGAAAGATTAATTGGGAATTTCTTTATTTTTCAGTTTCATAGATCGACATCTTTGTAGCCCAATGCGTAAGCTTTGGGTAAAGATAAAAAAGAACTAAGCTACAGAGTAGCGACAAAAAAA
>JAOZMQ010000079.1 GCA_029934195.1 Candidatus Cloacimonadota bacterium
ATCCTGATTCCGCTTCTCCGATATCTGCATTTAGAATTACAAATAACAAGATAAAACTCAAAATAAATAATACCTTTTTTATTTATCCTCCATTTTTTTCTAACTAATTTAATCCTTTTTTTTTTGGCAATTGTTTTTTTCTGAATTTCTTTTTTAGGTTCGGAGTTAGCAGTAATAGTTTATCAAAATAAATAATTTCCCAATTAATCTTTCTTCAGGAACTTCTGTTCTTCATGGTTAAAAAATTCTTTTTCGGTCAGATACTATCTTAAATGTAAAATTAGCAGTTGACAATTACACGTTAAGAGAAATTTTAAAATTGGTGATTTTATAAGTTTTATAACATAAAAAAGAATAGTCGCTGTAAAGAAATAATAGTTACAAATCACCTTTGAATTATCTGCCTGTTCGAGTACGCACGCTGACAGGTAAATTTCTTCTGTGTTAATAAAATATTGAATCTCCAATGATATTCACAATTTTATTACCCTGAATAAATACAAAATTCTTTCTCTAATTTGCAAAGCCTATTTCTTAACAGCTCCTTAAAACTTACTGCTGAATAGTTTAAAGATAATATTCCAGCAAGAAGATAAAAACTGCGAATTTTTAATAATTGAGAACAAGATGAAAATTTTAGAAAAGTATATTTTAAGAGAAAATTTTAAACCTTTTGTGGTTTCATTAATTGTAATCACTTTTGTATTTATGTTAGATCATCTTATTGATTTACTGAATATGATAATTGAAAAAAATCTTGGATTACCAATGGTAGGAACTCTATTTGGATTGAGTTTACCATTTATTCTGGCTTTAGCTATTCCGATGTCAGTATTAACGGCTTCTATAATGTCATTTGGAAGATTAGCAGTTGACAATGAAATAGTCGCCTTTAAATCTTGCGGAATAAACATTTATACTCTTTTACGTCCAACAATAATTGCTTCAATTTTATTGTCCTTTTTTATGATTTACTTTAATAATTCTGTTCTACCAAATTCTAATCATTTGTTAAAAAATCTTACACGGAAAGCAGCGAGCAGACGACCGGTTACAAACATAAAGTCCGGTATATTTACCACAATGAAAAAATTTACAATCTATGTAAAAGAACAATCAAATGATGAATTGCACGGAATTATAATCTATAATAATGAAGACAAAAATCATCCGCAAACAATAACTGCCCAAAGAGGAAATATTGAATTAGCTGATGGTGGAAATAGCTTAAAAGCAATTCTTTATAATGGAGAAATGCATGTTCCAGATCCTAAAGATTCAAACAAATTTCAATTCCGAACATTTAAGAAATTTACTTTAAATATTCCTGATCTCGGTTTTGGAAGTACACAAAGAGATTCTAAATACAGAGGGGACAGAGAATTAAGCAGTAAAGCGATGCGAGAAAAAATCAAGATAAAACAAACCGATAAAAATGAAGCATCTGATGAATTAATCATCTTAAATAAAACAATTTCAAGATTAAAAAAGATGGAATCTCTTTCAAAAATTCAATCAAAAGAGCTTAAAAAGAATCTCAATCTTAAAGATATTAAAATCAACAAAATTAAAGATATTGAGAAATGGATTAGAATTTATGAAGTCGAAATTTACAAAAAATATGCTATTGCATTCGCTTGTATTGTCTTTGTTCTAATTGGTGCACCTGTAGGAATGATGACCAAAACCAGCAGTGTTGGAATGGCTTTTTCGGTAAGCTCAATCGTCTTTCTCATTTACCACACAACGATTATCGGAGGTGAAGAACTTGCAGATAGAGGAATTGTTTCTCCAATGTTAGCAATGTGGATCTCAAATATTTTATTGACAATTATTGGGCTGTATCTAATTTATTTGACCGCTAAAGAAAATAAATCTATTGATTTGTTAAAATATATAAAAACCTCGATATTTAAAATTTTCCATAAGAAAAAAATAAAGGAAGTTAAAAATGATAAATATTAAAAAGATTGCTAAAGATCTATTCAATATTAAAGAAGAAATACCTTCAAGATCTGGAGGAAAACACGAGATAAGTATTGAATCACTAATTGATCGTTCAAATTATCAAGACCAATTACCAGACCAATTTGAGAACCTCGAATCATATATTGACCATACAATTTTAAAAGCAGATGCAAGCCAAGATGATATTAAAAAAATATGTCTCGAAGCTGAAAATTACCAATTCAAATCTGTGTGTGTAAATCCAGCGAATGTAAAATTTGTAAAATCCATTGTCAATTCTACAATTATTTGCAGTGTTATCGGTTTCCCACTCGGAGCCAATGACACTAAAATTAAAGTAGCTGAAACATTACTTGCTACCGAACAGGGTGCAAAAGAAATTGATATGGTTATAAATGTCGGATTACTTAAATCACAAAAATTCGATGATGTCTTTGAAGATATAAGAGCAGTTGCTCAAACTTGTCACGAAAATCAGGCTATCTTGAAAGTAATTATAGAAACTTGTTTATTGACTGAAAAAGAAAAAGTAATCGCCTGTCTTCTTTCTAAAAAAGCAGGTGCTGATTTTGTTAAAACTTCTACTGGATTTAATAGCAGTGGAGCAACAGCAAAAGATATAAAATTGATGCGAGATGTTGTTGGACCAAAAATGGGAGTCAAAGCTTCCGGTGGAGTTCGTACAAAAGAAGACGCTTTGAAAATGCTAAAAGCCGGAGCAAATAGAATTGGTGCGTCTGCAAGTATTTCAATTGTAGAAAATTAAGAAGGAAATATAAATGCAAATTTATCACGATATGGTTAATTATGTTCTTCAAAATGGCGTTCGTAAAGAAAATCGGACAGGAATTGCGACTTTAAGTACTTTTGGATATTTCTATAAAGTTAATCTCAAAGAAGGATACCCGCTTTTGACAACCAAAAAGATGTTTTTCAAATCTATGGTAAATGAGCTTTTCTGGTATTTGAGTGGTGAAGAACATATTCGAAATTTGCAAAAGAAAACTAAAATTTGGAACGCTTGGTCTGATGAAAATGGTTTGTTGGAAACTGCTTACGGAAGATTTTGGCGAAGATTTCCTGTTCCGGAGAAAGGTCTCCCTGGAGAAAATTGGAATTCTAAATGGATCTCAATTGATAAAGATTCCGGACAAAAAGTATTTGACCAAATTCAATTTGTACTGGATACTTTGCGAGAAATCAAAATTAATCCAGTTACGAATAATTTACGCAGAATGGTCGTTTCCGCTTGGCATCCGGCTAATGCTGCTGAAAGTAAATTGCCACCTTGTCATTATTCTTTCTGTTTCAATGTTACCGGCGATAAACTTAATTGTCATTTGACCCAAAGAAGTGGCGATATTGCACTCGGCATTCCTTTTAATCTCGCTTGTTATGCTTTATTGACAACAATGATTGCACGAGAGACTGGTTTTGAACCCGGCGAATTTGCTCACACAATTATTGATGCTCATATTTATGAAAATCATATAAATGGACTAAAAAAGCAATTACAAAGGAAACCCAAACCTTTACCTGAAATTATCATAGCCAATAAACCTTTTGATCAGTTGACTGCAAAAGATGTTGTATTGAAAAATTATCAATCTTATGAGAAGATTAATTTTGGAGTCGCAATATAATGAAAAAGATGATTATTGTCGCAATGACTAAAAATCGAGTAATCGGATTAAAAAATAATCTGCCTTGGCATATCAGTGAAGACTTAAAATTATTCAAAAGAATGACAACCGGAAATACGATAATTATGGGAAAAAACACATACAATTCCATTGGTAAACCTCTTCCACATCGAACAAATATTGTGATAAGTTCTCAAATGATTTCCAATAAAAAAATCCATGTTTTCAAATCTCTTACCAAAGCTATTGAGTTTGCTGATAATTTACAAAACGATATTTTTTTTATTGGTGGTGCAAAATTATATGAATCCGCAATTCAATATGCTGATTATCTTTCAATTTCATGGATTAAGGAAAATTTTACAGGAGATCTTTTGTTTCCTGAAATTAATCTTAATGAATGGAAAATCATCAAAGAGACAGATTATCGGGATTTTATTCATATCATTTATAAAAAAAATTAGAGTAGGGAATATAATATGAGCAAGAAAATAATTCTAATTACAGATGACACAGCAATGAATAGAAAGATTATCATTTCAATTCTTGGAACAAAAGATTACCGTTTTATTGAAGCAGAAAACGGCAAACAAGCAGTTGATATTTCTGCTAATCAAAAAATTGATTTAATATTATTAGATTGTAATATGCCAATTATGGACGGTTTCCAAGCTTGTAAAATCATTAAAAGAAGAGATGAAGGTTTTACACCTATAATTTTTATAACATCTAATGCCCATAAAGAACATACAAAAAAGATCATTGATGCAGGTGCAGACGATATTGTTCGTAAACCATTTAATGATAATCTTTTAAAAAATAGAGTTTCAAATTATTCAAAATTGAAAAATTTTTATGATTATATTTCCAATATTGATAATAAAAAGAAATCTTCTATGGATGGAGCTCAAGCTGATGAAAAAAAATCAGAGATTAAAACAGAAGTAAATAGACCAAAACCTTCTCCAAAAGAAGAGCCAAAAAAAATTGAGCAACCTATTCCAGTTATAAATAAAGAAGATTCAAAAGAAATGAAAAAATTAAAAGCAGCTCAAGAAGCTCTCGATATTATGGCTCAAGGATTTCAGGTTATAAATAAAGATGGATTAGTTACTTATGAGAATAATTCTGCTATTAAATTATTAGGAGCTGTAAAAAATTCAAATATAAATAAATTTTATAATAGTGGAAAATTTAAAATGGATAAGCCACAAAAGTTTAATTTTTTGGATTTGAACAACGGTGAAGAGTTTCAAATAAATACACAATTTGGAGATAAAATATTACTAACTAAATTACCGACTCTTAACAATAAGAATCAGTTAAGTGCTATTTTGATAACGAAACTTGGTCATAATACAAAAATTCAAAAAGCTAATCATAAACAATTAAATCACTTCCTAAATATTTTTAAAAAATAATTTATTTATACAAATCATATTCAAAACAACTACAAACAAATTAATAAGGAGAATAAATATGAGAAGATATGTAATTGCCGGAAATTGGAAAATGAATAAAACCTTTACAGAAGCTGATGACTTTATTTCAGATATTTCAGAGTTCATTGATGATAATGAAGAATTTATGGATGATGTTGAAGTCCTTATCTTTCCACCTTCACTTTATCTTGAATTAGCTACAGATTATACAGATTCAACAGAAATTTTTATTGGAGCTCAAGATGTTAGTTCTCATGAATCCGGAGCATATACAGGTGAAATTTCAGCTGAAATGTTGAACTCTATGGAGACATTATTTTGTCTTGTTGGACATTCGGAAAGAAGAAAATATCATTATGAAACAGATGAAATGGTTAATGCAAAAGTTAAGCAACTTCTAAAAAATTCTATTTCTCCGATTATTTGTATCGGTGAAACTGAAAAAGAACGAGCAGAGAATAAAACAGATGAGGTTATCCTTAAACAATTAAAAGGTGCTTTTGAGGGAATAGATTTTGATGAAGATACAGATATTTATCTCGCTTATGAACCAGTTTGGGCAATTGGAACAGGAAAAACTGCAACTCCACAAATGGCTCAAGAAGTACACGCATTAATCCGGAAGTGGATCAAAGAAAGATTTAATGAAAAGATTTCTAATGATATGCCAATTCTTTACGGTGGAAGTGTAAAACCGGAAAACATTAAAATCCTTCTTGAGCAAGAAGATATTGACGGTGCTTTAATCGGTGGAGCTTCTCTGATTACAGAAAAATTTAAAGCTATGATAACAACAGCAATTGAATTAAAAAAGTAAGAGGTAATTATGCTTGATATTAAATTCATCAGAGAAAATCCAGACATTGTAAAAATAGCTATCAATAATAAAAATGAAAAAAGTAATATTGATAAACTACTTGAACTTGATGAATTAAAAAGAACAAAACAATTTGAATATGATAATTTACGTTCTGAACAAAATAAAGTTTCCAAACAGATTGGAAAATTGAAAAAAGAAAAGAAAGATGCTTCTGAAATTCTCTCACAAATGAAAGAAATTGCAAACAAAGTCAAAGACTTATCTACAGAAATTTCTTATCTCGGCGACCAACTTCTTGCATTAATCTTGCGAGTTCCTAATATTCCGGATTCTGATGTTCCAATTGGTAAAGATGAATCTCTAAATGAATTTTATCGTGAATCAGGAGTAAAAAAGAAATTTACTTTTGCATTGAAGGATCAAACTCAACTTCTTGAAATAAATAAACTCGTTGATTTTAAGCGAGGAGTAAAAATTGCCGGAAGTAATTTCCCTATTTTTGTCGGAAAAGGTGCTTTATTGGAAAGAGCTTTGATTAATTTTATGTTAGATTTTCATATTACAAAACATAATTATTCTGAAATGAAAGTACCTTTTATCGTTAATAGAAAAACAATGACCGGAACCGGACAACTGCCTAAACTTGAAAATGATATGTATCATATTGAACAAGAGGATCTTTTTTTGATTCCAACAGCGGAAGTTCCTGTCACAAATTTCTTTGCTGATGAAATTCTTCTCGAAAAAGACCTGCCTTATAAATTTACATCCTATACTCCAAGTTTCAGGCGTGAAGCCGGTTCTTATGGAAAAGACACAAAAGGTTTACAAAGGCTTCATCAATTTAACAAAGTGGAAATGGTGAGATTTGTAAAACCCGAAGATTCTGATACAGCTTTGATGGAAATGATTCAAGAAGCAGGTGATATTCTCGAAGCTCTCGGCTTACATTATCGTGTAGTTAAATTGTGTACAGGTGATACAAGTTTCGCCTCTGCAAAGACTTATGATCTTGAAGTTTGGGCACCGGGAACAAATCGTTATCTTGAAGTTTCATCTGTTAGTAATTTCAGAGATTTTCAAGCAAGAAGAGCTTCAATTCGTTTCCGTGATCATAATGGTAAAGTTCAGTTTGTTCATACATTGAATGGCTCTGGATTGGCTACACCGCGTACATTTATTGCCTTAATTGAGCAATATCAAAACGAAGACGGCTCTATTACAATTCCGGAAATTCTTCGACCTTATCTTCAAGGTTTGGAAAAGATTTCTATATAAATCACACTGCGAGGTTCAGGTTCTATTCTGAACTTCGCAATGTATCAAAAAAAATCGAATTTAAATATATTAAAATCCTAAACAACTCAACTTGATATTTTAATGGAGAGACAAAATGAAAGCAATAATTTTAGCAGCAGGTTATGGAAATAGACTTGCAAAAGTTTCTAACGGATTACCCAAAAGTATGATACAAATTGGGAATAAATCTCTAATTCACAATCAAATTGAAGCCTGTCTTGCACAAAATATTAATGATTTTGTCTTTGTTCTCGGTTACGAGATTGACAAATTAAAGGAACACCTTTTAGAAATATTAAAACCTTCGCAAATAACATTTATTGAAAACCCAATTTATCGCAAAACAAATACTTTATATTCCTTATGGTTAGCTCGATCAGAATTTACAGATGACTTTATTTATTTTAATGCGGATATTTTATTTGATCAACAATTACTTTCTAAAATTTCCTCAAATAACGGTGTCTCAGAGCTTTTGCTTGAAAAAAGCTCTTGTGCTGAAGAAGAAGTTAAAATGATTATTAATTCTGATAATCGAATCTTGGAAATAGGTAAAAAACTTGATCCTGTTGATTGTGCTGGTGAGTTTATAGGAATTGGAAAATTCTCAAAATCAGTATTACCAAAATTTATTGAATATCTTCAATTCGGTGTTGATAATAATGAATCAAATAATTATTTTGAATTTGCAGTGAATCTTCTTGCAAAAGATTTGGAATTATTTGCAGTATCAACTGATGGGATCCCTTGTATTGAAATTGATTTTCCCGAAGATTTGGAACGAGCAAGAACTGAGATTTATCCAAAATTAAAACATAAGTAAACACAATCTTTTAAACGTTGGTATCTCATTTGGAAAAAATTCTACTCACTTCCATTAACTCCCGATTTTCACATTCGAATCTTGCTTTATTTTATTTAAGAGAGGCAATCATTGATTTGGATTATGATGTCTCTCTTCTTGAATTAACAATAAATAATCAATACTCAGAGATTCTGTCAGAGATTATTTCACAACAGGCTAAATACATTTGTCTGTCTGTTTATATTTGGAATGTTGAAATAATCAAACCGCTGATAATTGACATAAAAAATATATCAAACGATGTAAAAATAATTCTTGGTGGTCCGGAAGTCTCTTATAATAGTGAAAATTGGTTGACTTCCTTTCCACAAATTGACTTCATTATTAGCGGTCAAGGCGAAGAAAATTTTAGAAAACTCGCAATTAATAATTTCCAATCTTTAGATAAAATATTCTTTCAAAATCATTACTCTTTCAATCGTTCAATTTTTCCTTACAAAGAATCTGATGCAAACTTATTAGATAACAAATATATTTATTATGAAGCAAGTCGTGGCTGTCCTTTCAGATGTAGTTATTGTCTTTCTTCGAGAACAGATCATAACCTAATTTTTAAGAAACTTGAACAAGTAAAAACTGAATTAGATTTTCTATGCAATTTTGTAGGCAAAACAATTAAATTTGTGGATAGAACTTTTAATGCAAAAAAAACTTTTTCACGTGAAATATGGAAATATCTTATATCAAAGAATCCTTCAAAACTCTTTCATTTTGAGATTTATCCAGCTTTATTAGAAGATGAAGATTTTGAAATACTTGAAACTTGTCCGCCACATTTATTCCAATTTGAAATAGGGATTCAATCTGTTTTTTCAAGAACTCTGCGTTCGATAAATCGATTTGAAAATTGGTCTAAAGTTAAAAAAAACATCATTAGAATACTAAAAATTACCAATATCCATTCACATCTAGATATGATTGTTGGTTTACCGTTTGAGTCTATTTCAGAAATTAAGTTTTCTTTTAATGAGATTTATGCTTTAAATTGTGATCATTTCCAAGTAGGATTTTTAAAAATATTATCAGGAACAGAAATGAATGACAAAAAAATTGAGTTCGGGATTGAAGCATCTGTAAAAGCTCCATATCAAATTTTGAAAAATAATTGGCTGAGTTATGATGAAATTAATCAACTAAAAAAAATTGAACTCTTAGTTAACCTACTTCATAATTCCGGTAAATTTTCTACAATTCTTAAATCTCTAATAGAATTATATAACTCTCCATTTGATTTTTTTAGTTCTCTATCGGACTTCTATACAATAAACAGATTTACTTTTTCCGCTCATGATTGGAAAATTACAGGTAAACGGTTAATACAATTTTTCTCAAAATATCATTCTTTGGAACAGGATTTTTTAATGGACGCACTTAGGTGGGATTGGGCTTTAATTGTAAAATCACACTATTTTCCGGAATTTCTATCATTTGTAGATTCAGAAAAAATAAAAAATGATGGGTACTCTTTTTTAAGAAAATTTAATGTTAGAGGTCAAATCAAATTTGAGAATTTTTCATTTAATGTTCGTGATTTAAAGAAAGCGATCTTTCTAAAGATTTTTAGCAAGCGTTTTCAAAATCAATTTGCAAATAAAAATAATATTGCAGTTTTCCTAACTTCCTTTGATGAGAAAGTTGTTTTCTTTTTGCCCAATGATATTTTTGAATAGAGTTATATTACCTGGAAAGTTGTTTTTCTTTTTTGATTAACTTGAGAACATACTTTACCATAAAAAAAAGCCGATTCACAATGAACCGGCAAGTGGCGGGAGTGACGGGACTCGAACTCGCGACCTTCTGCGTGACAGGCAGACGTTCTAACCAACTGAACTACACCCCCGTAAATTTATTAATTTACAAAGCTAAATAATGATCAAAGTAAGTGGCGGGAGTGACGGGACTCGAACTCGCGACCTTCTGCGTGACAGGCAGACGTTCTAACCAACTGAACTACACCCCCGCATTTAACGGGATATTTCACTTATGATTGCTCACTTACGAAATACAAACCTTTTTTAAAGATGTGTGATTCTGTGTCAACCCTTTTTTTATTTTATTTAGGCACACCACTTTTTTTATAAGAATCTGACTTTGATTTGTAACCTATTATGATGATCTTTGAATTTCACTTTTCTGTATCTCGATAGTTCAGAGAAAACCTTTCTCACAAACTTGAAAATTCTGGAATAAACAAACTATTCAAAGAATACAAAAAAAACTATGAAAATAGAATTCGGTTAGAATTTCATAAATCTTTATCTTATATAGTGCTTGAA
>JAOZMQ010000458.1 GCA_029934195.1 Candidatus Cloacimonadota bacterium
CCTTTGCGACTTTGCGAAAAAATAATTTCTTTTTACGCAAAGGAAAACGAGTACGATTCTAAAGAAGATAAATTAAAATTCATCATTCATTTGTGCCTACGAGAAATCAATCAAGAGACTATTTTAAAAACTGGGGTCATTTTAAAATCTATGAGGTCAGGTGTTCTGAACTTTTTCTATTTTTTTTTGTCGCTACTCTGTAGCTTAGTTCTCTTTTTATCTTACCCAACGCTAACGCATTGGACTACAAAGATGTCGCTTCTACACAGATAGAGAATTAATCGTTTTTTCTATTAATCTTTTTTTCATGATCTTCCGTCCTTCATGGTTAAAAATCCTTTTTCGTTCAAACACTAATTATTCAAAAATCACCATATCAATATTTTCCTGATATTTTTGAATTGAAATATCATTGGCATTAGCAAACTTTTGCAAAATTCGCCCCATTCTTTCAACTGATGATTCAATATTTCCAAAATACTTTTCTATCTTTTTATCAATTTTATTTTTTAATAAAATTTGAAGTAATTCTATGTTTCCTTGAATAATCATTAAAGGTTGATTCAATTCATGATTTGCAGTTACGGCCATTGCTAATGCAGAGTTTTTTGTCTCCAATGCAATTACATCCTCTTGAGATTCTTTAAGTTCCTCGTATGATTTCTGTAATTTTTCAAGAGCTGATTTTAATTCAATATTTTTCAATTTGAATATTTCTGCTTCTTTTTCTTTTTTTTCAATTCTATGTTTAAATTGTAATTCAAGAATTTGATTTTTCTTATCTTCCTGAAATATTTTGTCCTTCAGTAAAATAATTTCGTTCAAATATTCAATTTGCATAGAATCATTTCCAATTTTACGATAATAATTTGAAAGACTTTTAGTAACTGATAATTGCAAAGAAACCATCTCTAATTCTTTAGATAAAAGCAATGCTTGTTTAAAATATTGTAGAGATTCATCATATTTTTCTAATTTTAGGTAACACTTACCAATATTATTAAGAACAGTTACAAATTGTTGATTCTTACCGAGATCACTAAAAATTTCGTGAGCTTTCTGATAATTTTTTAAAGCTTCACCAAATAAATTTTTAAACATAAATAAAATTGCTAAATTATTGTACGAAGAAGCTAATCCTATCTTGTCTGGAATTCCTTTTCTGATATTTAAAGATATTTCGTGATATTTAAGAGAATTCTTATAATCAGATAGATGTAAATATACATTACCAATATTATTATAACTATCTGCTACTTCTTTTTGACAATTATTTTTTTTATTTATTGTAAGAGCTTTGTGATGAAAATGAAGAGCTTTTTCAAAATCATTTAAAGCCAAAAAAATACTACCAATATTATTATAAGAATATGCAAGACCAGAAGTCTCATCTACTTTCAAATAAGATTCTTCTGCTTTATATGCATATTCTAAAGCGATGTCAAATTGTTGTAATTTTGAGTGAATAATGCTTAAAATTCTATTACAATGAGCTAACAAAAGAGTTGCTGTTTTTTTTTCATTATTATCAAATTTTTCGGTCAATCTTAAACCAAATTCAGCATAATATTTTGCAGCAAATAATGAATAATCCAAAGATTTTTCAGCATAAGAAATCAACAATTTGATTTTTTCGGTTTCTGGTAATTTTGCTAATTCGCAGTTTAATTTTTTGAAAATATTCACGTTATCTCCTTATAATTCTTTGAAGTGATTTATTGTAACATTTCAAAAGAACAACAATTTACAAACAGTTTTTTAGAATAAGAGTAAAACTTGTACAGATTTTTTTCCATTTTCTCAACCAATTGAGATTTTTCCTTCGGTATAGTTAAGATAATTTTTTGATTTTGTTTCAGAAAGAGCAAAAATAAATGTTAATGGTCCTACTCTTCCGAGATACATCAATAAGATAATAATTATTTTTCCAATTGAAGTTAATTTAGATGTAAACCCCATGGATAATCCAACAGTTCCATAAGCGGAAATTGCCTCGAAAATAATACTCTGGAAAGAACCAGGCTGAAAAAGAAATAATAAATATATCATCAACATTAAAATCCCAACTGAAATAGCAATCAATGCCATTACACGATTTGACTTCTCTTTGGATATTTTTTTACGGAAAATACTTATTTCTTTTCCTCCTTGAATTATTGACAACACTGATAAAATTGAAACAGCAAAAGTTGTTGTTTTTATACCTCCGCCGGTAGAACCCGGAGAAGCTCCAATGAACATTAGAATCAAAGTTAATAATAATGAAGATTTGCTTAAATCAGCATTATTAATTGTATTAAAACCAGCAGTTCTCGTTGTTACAGATTGGAAAAGTGAAGAAAGTAGTTTTTGATTAAAAGAAAAATCTTTCATTGTATGATCATATTCAGAAATAAAATATCCGAAAAAACCAATAAGAATTAAGGAAAGAGAAGTAATAATAACAATTTTTGTATGGAGAGATAATCGGGAGATATTGGTTTTTTGGATAACATTTCTTTTAATATCAACCAAAACAGAAAAACCAATTCCACCTAAAAGAATTAAAAACATTAAGATAAAATTAATTGATAAATTTCCAGAATAACTTTCAAAACTATTATTATTTAAACTAAATCCCGCATTACAAAAAGCTGAAACCGAATGGAAAACAGAGCTATAAATTGCTTCTCTTGTACTTTCGTAAAAATTATGAGCTGAAAAATAGAATAATATTGCTCCAATTGCTTCGATAATTATGGTTACT
>JAOZMQ010000080.1 GCA_029934195.1 Candidatus Cloacimonadota bacterium
ATAAGCAACTTATAAAACTTATAGTGATTTTTAGTGAAGGTGAAATGAAATTATTGCAAGAAGTTGATATTTAAAATTTGAGAATTAAACGATTAGCGTTCTATAGTAAAACTTTAAATGTATTCAATTATCTTACTGATATAATTATAAATAAGAGGATAGCATTCCTCAAAATCAAGTGAAAGGAAATTTCTATGTGTGGAATTTGTGGAATTTATGATTTCAATCAGAAGATTGATCAGAGAGAATTAGATGATTTTACCGATTCATTAACTCATCGTGGACCGGATGGAAGAGGGATTTTTATTGACAGAAATATTGGATTTGGACACAGAAGACTATCCATTCTTGATTTGAGTAAAAAAGCAAAATGTCCGATGAATAGTGGAATAAAAACCAATAACCGTTATTGGATAACCTTTAATGGAGAAATTTATAATTTTATTGAAATTAGAGATGAATTAAAACAAAAAGGTTATTCTTTTTCCACTGATTCAGATACTGAAGTTGTCTTAAAATCATATATTGAATGGGGAGAATCTTGCCAATATAAATTCAATGGAATGTGGGCTTTTGCAATTTTAGATAATTTAGAAAAGAGTATTTTTTTATCAAGAGATCGGTTTGGAATTAAACCCCTTTACTATTCTACAGAAAATGGACGTTTTACTTTTGCCTCAGAATTAAAAGCTTTTCTTTCTCTAAGTAAATTTTCAGCGAATTTTGATTTAAATACAGCAAAAAGGGTTTTGAACACTCCTAATGCAACAGAATATTATCCTGAAACTTTGATGAAAAATATAAAAAGAATGGTTCCGGGATCATCATTAACAATAGAAAGATCTTCAAAGATAAATATAAAAACATGGTGGAACTCTTTGAATTATTTACCACAAGTTCCGAAATCTTATGAAGCACAAGTTGAAGATTTTCGTGAATTATATTTTGATTCTTTAAAATTAAGAATGCGAAGTGATGTTGCTTTTGCAACTTCATTAAGTGGGGGTGTGGATTCCAGTGCCGTTGCTTCTTCAATGTCCTATTTATTTAAAAATAGTAGAATTGAACGATGTAGCCAACAAAGGCAAAAATTGTTTGTAGCTTCCTTTCCCGGAGCTTCAAATGATGAAAAGGGGTTTGCTGAAATCGTAGCTAAAAAAATAAATACAGAAATAATTGAATGGCAATTTAATGAAGAAACTGCTCTTAAAAATTTAATAGAATCAATTTGGTCTTCAGAAGCAATTTATTGGGGAATCAATGTTCCAATTTGGGAAACCTATAAATCTATAAAAAAAAATGGATTTTCTGTTTCAATGGACGGTCATGGTGCAGATGAACTTTTAGGTGGTTATGGAAAATATCTTAATACGACTCTTAACAATCTAAATAAAGAATTATATGATGATTACCATAAATTTTTACAGCCGACATTGTTGCGTAATTTTGATCGTGCTTCAATGGCTCATGGAGTTGAAGTGAGAAGTCCTTTCTGGGATTGGAGATTGGTAACTTATTCTTTAGCATTACCGCCTGAAAGTAAGATAAGTAATGGTTTTACCAAAAGAATTCTTAGGGATTCTATGAAAGGAATCATGCCGGATGAAAATAGAATTAGAAAACAAAAAATTGGCTTTTCTTCTCCAATGATGGACTGGTTTAACGGTGCAATGAAACCAATGATTCAAAATATTGTCACAAGTAAACTCTGGATAGAAAGTCCTTTATGGAATGGAAAACAATGGAGAGATATTGCTTTGAGAAACCTAAAAAAGAATAAATGGAAATTTTCTGAAATGAAAACTGTTTGGACTTTTATGAACACAATTATTTGGTTTAATCTGTTTATTGAAAAAAAATCAATTGATAGTTTACGATGATTTGGAGGATAAATGTTAAATAAATATGATATTATATATATAGGTAAATTGGATAATAATGAGAAAAAGCAAATTTTGAATGAAGTTGCAAAATTCAGTTTAAAAATTGACAAAAATATTGAAATTGCATATTTTATTGAAACTTTGGATATTAAGGTTTTACCAATTGGTATCAGTATGTATTATAAAGGTAATATTGATGATGGTCTCAAAAATATTTCAAACTCAAGCATGGTTATTGATTTTGCAGATAATCCACATATTTTGCGAAAATTATTAGAATCAGAAATCCAGATTTTTCAATATAAGAATTTGCAATTGAAAATTAAAGACAGAATTTCACAGTTCAATAATATGAAAGAATTAAAAGAGTTAATAATAAAGAATATCTCAGATAAAGAAAAAGAAGATAAAATTAAATCATTAAGTAACGACTTAAAAAAGAATGGAAGAAAGACTCTTCAAGAAAAAATATTTTATATTGATCCTCAACAAATTAAATTTGCAATGATCAATGAATTCAATATCAAAAACTATTCTAATGATATTATTGCAGGAGATTGGGATCTGGAAATTGTTCCTTTTGAAAAACGTGTTGATTTCTATGAATCATTTAAAAATCATCTTAAAGGCAAAGCTTGGGAAGAAACAGCTTATTTCAAAAGAGTTATCAATGAGATTAATCAAGGATATTCAAAATGGGGTTGTGTAAATAAACAAGATCTTTTGAAAAGATGTTATAAATTAGATTCTATCTATATCTCAATGCGAGAGAATGGTTTTATCCAAAATCAAAATAATGATTATATCTCAATCAACATTGGTCGAAATGGAGAAATTATTTTCAATAATGGACGACATCGAGTTAGTTTCGCAAAATTATTAGGGATAAAAAAAATTCCTGTAAAAATAACTGTTCGTCATTCAAATTGGGTTTCTTTCAAAAATGAAATTATAGAATATGCAAATAGAAATAATAACGGTCGTGTTTATGCTCCATTAATTCATGTTGATTTGGCAGAAATTCCTTCAGTTCATAAAGGTAGGTTTGAAAAAATTAAACCTTTTGTAAGTAAAGAATCCAAAACGGTTTTAGATATTGGAACACATTGGGGATATATGTGTAGCATGTTGGAGTCTGAATTAGGTAAAGAATGCTTTGCTGTAGAAAAACTGAAGACTACATATTATTTTTTGGAAAAAATCAAAATTGCTAATAATATGAAATATCATACAATCCAAGCTGATATTTTTGAATTTACCAAAAAATTTAAAAAATTCGATACTGTTTTAGCACTTGCAATTTTTCATCATTTTATTAAAACTCCAGAACTTTATTCAAAATTGAAGGAAATGTTGAAAAATCTTGAGATGAATGAAATGATTTTTCAAGCACATAAAACAGATGAAAGGCAAATGCAAACAGCTTACAAAAACTTTGAATCACTGGAATTCGTAAATTTTATCATTGATAATTCCTGCTTAACAAATTTTGAACAAATTGCCGATTTTGATGGAAGAAAGGTATATCGGATTTTTAGAAATATTCAGATTGGAAAAATAAATAAACAAAATTCAAATCTTTCCCCAAATATTATTTCATCTGATACAAACGACTTTGTTTTAGAATTAGTTACTGAGAAAAAAATAAAAAAGGACCAAATTTTTTATATTAATCCACAAAAAATTAAATCTGCGATGCTTAAAGAATTCTCGATTGATCAATTCTCTGGGAAAATAGTTTCTGGAAATTGGGATGAGAAAATAATTCCCATTATTGAAAAGGATGATTTTTATGATTCTTTCAGAAGTCGTTTAAACGGCGAATCTTGGAAAAACACGTCGTTTTATAAACTTGTTTTGAGTGATTTAAATCAGGGAAAGATAAAATGGGGTTGTAAAACCGAAACTGATTTAATTAACAAATGTTTAGAATTGGAATCAGTATATTTTTCAATACAAAAAAACGGATTTATCGAAAACAACGAAAAAAATTATCTTTCAATAAATATAGGTAGAAATGGAGAATTGATTTTAAATAATGAGATTCATCTTCTTGTATTTTACAAATTATTAGGATTTGCGGAAATACCAGTAAAAATTATTGTTCGCCATTTAGACTGGATACGATTTAAGAATGAGGTAATATCTTACGCTTTGGATAATAAAAAAAGAAAAATCTATGCTCCGATTTATCATGTTGATTTAGCAGATATTCCGTCAGTTCATAAAGGCAGATTTGAGAAAATTAAACCATTTGTAAGTAAGGAATCTAAAACTGTTTTGGATATTGGAACGCATTGGGGATATATGTGTAGTATGATGGAATCAGAATTAGGTAAAGAATGTTTTGCTGTAGAAAAACTGGAAAAAACATTCTATTTTCTGAATAAAATTAAAATTGCTAACAATATGAAATATCATACCATCAAAGCTGATATTTTTGAATTTACTGAAAAATTTAGACAATTTGATACTGTTTTAGCTCTTGCAATTTTTCATCATTTTATTAAAACTCCAGAACTTTTTTCAAAATTTAAAAGAATGTTAAAAAATCTAAAAATGAACGAAATGATTTTTCAAGCACATAAAACTGATGAACGACAAATGCAAACAGCTTACAAAAACTTTGAATCACTGGAATTCGTAAATTTTATCATTGATAATTCATGCTTAACTAACTTTGAAAAAATTGCAGATTTCGATGGAAGAGAAGTTTATCGTATTTATAAAAAAGAGCAGCAAATTTTAGATAAAAAAGAAATTGAATCCTCAGATTTGTATCCAAAACCAGCTAAGAAAATTTTATTTCTTGGTTTTTTAAATTCTGACTATTTTGAATTAATGGAAAAACTTTATAAGCAATATCTTGCAATGAAAAAAATTAATCCTTTAACAGAAATTTTGATTATCGGTAAAGGAAATGGCGTTTTGAAAGACGAAAATTTACCTTTTAAATTTATTGATCTTGAATTAATAATGTCTGGAGCTTCTCGACCAAAACGAGACAAAATGTCAACAGAAATAGCATCAAAATATATTCTAACAAACAACATTGACTGGATTTATTTCCGCTTTCCGTTTTCCAATGAAATCACACTTGCCTTTGTGAAACGACATAAAAATATCATTATTGAATATCAATCAAAACAATTAGAGGAATTTGATTTAAGACCAAATAAAAAATTGTATAATACAGAAAAAAAATATGGGAAGGAATTTCTAAACAGCCTCGCTGGTATTGTTGGAGGTACCGATGAAGTTCTTCAATATCAAAAAGAAATTGCTGAAACTAATCTGAAAGGAATTACACTTCCAAACGGAATTGATGTCTCCGGTTATGAAATGTCAAAAAAAATATTTTCCGGAATGAAAATTCATTTATTGTATATTTCAATGTTTATGCAACCTTGGCAAGGTGTGGACAGAATTATCAATGGTTTAAAACTTTATAATGGAAAATATGACTTTCATATTCATGTAATTGGTAATTACGAACAAGAATACATCAATCAGATTATGGTAAATAAATTAGATAAAAAGTTTTCTTTGTATGGAGTTCTTGATAAAAAGAATATTTCAATTATCGCAGAAAATTGTGAAGTAGGTATTGGAGCTTTGGCTGTTCATAGAAAAGGTCAAAAAGAAGTTGCGGCAATAAAATTGCGCGAGTATTGTGCTCGTGGAATACCTTTTGTTTTTGCTGCAAATGATCCAGATTTTAGTCCAAATTTACCATTTGTGCATCAATATCCTCTTAATGATTCGCCAATTGATTTTTCTGAAATTGAGAAATTAGCTTTGAAAGCTCGGGAAGATAAAATGTTCAGGCAAAGAATTCGAGATTTTGCTTTCCAAAATTTGACTTGGGAAATGAAGATGAGAAAATTAGACGATTTTATTAATAGATTATCGCAAGACAAAAATATCAATAAATTATTTGAAAATACTAATCCCCAAAACATAAATTTGGAACAATCGGTAGTACAAACAAAGACAATTAATGAGCAAAAGAAATTGAAAATTTTATTTATTTGTCATGATTTTCCACCATATCGATTAGCCGGAGCACAATTATATGCCAGAAATTTAGCTCAAAAAATTAATAGTTCTGGCAAAGCTTCAGTAGAAATATTACATCCTGTCTTTAGAAAAATCCAAAAAGAAAATCACTATAAAATTATACAAAATGATAAATTTGATTTAACGATATTTGAATTGATTAAACCACTGGTTGAAGAGCCTTTGAAGATATATGATAAAAATGTTGAGATAGCTCTTTATTCATTTTTACAAAAAAATCCGTATGATGTTATTCATTTTCATGGTTTGGGACAATTATCATTAGCACCGATTTTTGTTGTAGATAAATTGAATATCAAATCAGTAATGACTTTTCATGATCATTGGTTTTTGTGTGATCATTGGCATATGATACGAAAAGATAATTCTATTTGTTCCGGACCTGAAAATCTTCAAAAATGCTCCTTATGCTATATTGAAGACAAAAACTTATCTCTAACTAATAATTGGAAAGAAGTATTATCCTATCAAAAATATAGAAAAGAAATGATGAAATTAGCTTTTTCACATATAGATTATAAAACTGCACCAAGTCAATATTTATGCGATATTTTTAAAAAATATTCGATGCCGGATATTCAAATGAAATCTTTTGGTTTTATTTATAATGATGTAAAAATGAATAAAAGAAGATATACAAAAGATTCTAAAATTGTTTTTGGTTACTCGGGTCAAATTATTAAAGTAAAAGGTCTTGATTTTTTAATTGAAGCTTTTAAAGATTTGCCCAACTCTAATATTGAGTTACATATTTGGGGCAGAATGCTTAAAGAAAAAGAATATACAAAACAGATACTGAAATCTTGTGCAGATGATAAACGAATCAAAATAATGGGAGAATATGAACTCTGGCAATTGGAGGAGATTTTTTCAACCTTCGATATTGCAATTGTTTCTTCATTAAAGGAAAATTATCCTTTAGTTGTTCAGGAAGCTTTTATAAACAAAGTTCCGGTTATTGCTACCAATGTCGGCGGAATACCGGAAGTAGTGCAAAATAACAATAATGGTTTATTGGTTGAACCAAGAAATTCAAATCGCTTGTCTGAAGCTATGAGAAAAATAATAAATAATCCTCAATTAATAAATATTTACAAAGATAATATCAAAACAGTTAGGAAACTTGAGAAAGATGCAGAATTTTGTTATAACATATATCAAGACCTTTTACAAAATAGTTTTGTAGATTCAAATAAAAAAAATAGAAAATTTACAGTCCAATTCTATATCTATAAAAACGTTCATTGGCCAATGTTTGAAAATCTTTATCATTATTTAAAAAATAGAAATGACGTTGAAAAAATAATTTTTTGTCTACCTGATTTAACTCAGCTTATAGCCGGAGATGGGCATAAATTTGTAAAAGAGCTTTTTTCTTTAAAAGAAATAGTTGTAGCAAATCCTCGTAAATATAAAGTTGATGTTACATTCATCGCTGATACAATTGCTGGAAAAGTTAAAGACTGCGGTAAGATAGTAAACATCGGACACGGAACTATTTCCAAAGGCTATTATTTTACGCAATCTGTTTGGACTGAGAGAGAAAATTGGGTTGATTTACTTTGTGTTCCCGGGGAATATGCAAAACAACAATTGTCCGAAATTTTGACAACAAAAGTAATCGCAACTGGAATGCCTAAACTTGATCCGGTATTTTCCGGTAAATTTGACAAAAAATATCTTATAAAAAAATTCAATTTAGATTCTTCAAAAAAAATAATTCTATATGCTCCAACATTCAATATTGATTTAAGTAGTATTTATGATTTTGCGGATAGATTTCATGAGCTTCATTCTAATGATTATTATGTTTTGATTAAATTGCATGGTTCAACTCCGCCACAAACAATTCAACAATTTGAGATTCTCGCAGAAAAGTATCCATTTTATATATTTGTTAAAGATCCGAATCTCGCTCCTTATCTTGCTGGCAGTGATTTGATGATTTCAGATGTTTCTTCTGCTTTTATGGAATTTATGGCTTTGGATAAACCTGTAATTCTTTATAATAATCCCAAAACACAAAATTATCATGGATATAATCCTGAAAATATAGAATATAAATGGCGGAATTTAGGTAATGAAATTAATAGTTTTGATGAATTAAAATCCATTATTCCAATAATCTTGAATGGTGATAACAAAAGTGAAATTAGAAAAAAATATGCTCAAAAATTATTTGCAGATTTAAAAGGAAAAGCATCTGAAAATGTTTGGAAAGAAACTAAAAAAATCATTAAAGATAAAATTGTGAATAAAATTCCTGTTATTTCTATTATATTGAAACTTAATTCTAAAAACTTATTTGCTATTCGTGAGAAAATCCATAATATCCAATTTTATTCTGTTCTACCTATAGAATTGGTTCTAATAATTGAAGAAAGTTCTGATAAAATAGAAAAATTGATTGAAATAACCAAAGAATTTAATCAATTCTACAGTTTAAAATGTATTAAAAATGAGAAAAAAGATAGCTTCCTTGTTGGAAAAGAAAATTCTTCCGGTGATTATATTATGTTTATGGAAGCAAATTTAAATGTGTTCAAAAATTTTGATTATATTGTTTATAAAACATTCATCAACAATCCCAATATTAGCATAATGACAGGATTATCTGAGGTCATTGAACCTTCTGCTGAACATTTTATTAAATTTCCACAAGATATGCAAATTGTACGTTATGCTTATGAATTTATTTGGAAATATCAAGGAAATTCTATAGAAAATGTTTATTTAAAGGAAATTCCACCAATTATAATCATAAGAAAAAATGTTCATTTTTCAGAAGAATCTTTTCAATCTTTTATGACTAATTACCTCTCACATAATAAAATAGCTCTAACTTTATCATTTTACTATAATTCAATCAATAAGAAAGACTATCTTACTTTGCAGACACTTTTTGTAAATTATAGCAGACTGCAACCAAAAGAACGAATTGATATCGGAAGTGATGTTTTATCACAGTATTTTTATTCAGATATTGCCGAAGTACTTTGGAGAGATCTATTAAAATATGGAGGGAATGAGAGAGATATTCTAAAATTAATGCTAAATAGTTGTTTTACAAGATATTATGATCTGGAGTACAAAGAAGAGATTTATAAATATTTGAAAAATATCCCAGAAATTGAAAAAAAATTCTCCTTAGAACTTCGATTTATTAGAGAATTGAAAAGTAATCTTGTTATGAAATCTGAAATCGAGAATAAAACAATGAAAAGAAAAATTCTCTTTTATTTCTTTAAAAATGTTCATATTCCAATAATGATTCCTATTTATAAAAAGTATATTGAGATATTTCCTGAAGACGAGATTGCCTTTGGAGTGATGGAATATGCTCCAAAAATTCGAGCTGGTTTTCTACCGGAAGAATTGGAGATGATTAAAAAATTTGGAGAGAAAATCTTTTTTGTTCCACAAGATTTTCAACCAGACTTAACTTTTATTGCAGATTCTGTTTATCCTTGGGTTCAAGATTGCGGTAAAATTGTCAATGTAGGGCACGGAATTCTCTCCAAAGGACAATATTATACAAATACTGAAACTGCAAGAAGAGAAGAACAAGCTGATTTGATTTGTGTTCCGGGAAAATATCATGCTGAGATAATGAGAAAAATTATATCAAAACCGGTAATTGCAACCGGAATGGCAAAATTAGATAAATTATTTTCAGGTGAAATTAATAAAAAATCTGTGTGTAAAAAATATAACTTACCTTTTGATAGGAAATATATTCTTTTTGCACCAACTTTTAATGATGAACTTTCAGCAATTCCATTTGTAATGGACAGGATAAATGAAGTAATTCCAGACGATAATACTTTAATGATTATAAAACTTCATGGTAGTACGAAAGAAGAATATCGCGAAATGTATAAACAATTGGTTAAAAAAGATTCACGGATAATTTATGCAAGTAGGGGAGAGGTGGATATTGTTCCTTTTCTTGCTCTTTGTGATCTTATGATTTCTGATGTTTCTTCAACAATGATTGAATTTATAGCACTGAACAAACCGATTATTCTATTTAATAATCCAAATTGGGAAAAATATAAAAACTATAATTCCCAAGATATTGAATTCAATTGTCGAAATATCGGCATACAAGTTACGTCTCTTCAAGAAATGAAGCAAGCAGTTAAATTCTCTATTGAAAACCCTAACAATAATTCCGCCCAAAGAGAATATTTCTCCGGATTGTTATTAGAAAATTGGAAAACAGCTGATGCTTCGTTGAAAATAGTAACTGCAAGTCACAAGTTATTAAGCGAACACTCAGATCAAGAATTAGAGAAAACATCA
>JAOZMQ010000459.1 GCA_029934195.1 Candidatus Cloacimonadota bacterium
GTGTTTGGGATCAATTATCTATACTTGCTCCTGGACTCGGTGGTGACTGGTTAATCGATGCTTTCATCACTCCTCTAATAATACCTCCAACCCTCACCAACCCCATAAACCAAATAACAATGTCCGCCAACACTTCACATACTACAATTTCTATGGACACGGTTTTTGATAATGCAACTTCTTATACTATCAGCGGAGATATAAACACAAATGGTGTTCTTAATATTGATAACACAATAACATTTACTCCAACAGTTGATTGGTTCGGAACGGAAATTATCACTATTATAGCTCAAAATGCTCTTGGAACCTGTGAGCATTTGATAAATATAAATGTCAGAAATGTTTCTGTAATTACGGAAGATTTTAATCATTCCGGTAGTCTTCCTGAGGGCTGGACAACTCAGCACAATGGAAGTACAAGCAATATTTGGCAAGCTGTCAATGACAGTGGAGATGATTACAGTATGCAGGTTTCCAATGGAATTTTCCAAACTGCTTCGGAATTTTTAATTTCGGAAGTTTACGACCTTTCGCAAATGGCTGAAATTGAATTGCAGTTTTTTAATGATATCCAAACAAATACAGATTGTACGGCATTATTCCAAATTCAAACAAATGGTGTAACCTGGCAGACAATTCATTCATTTCCGGCTGAAACTTCTATTAGTGGAACAGAAACTTTTGATATTTCCTCTTTTGCAGATGGACAATCAAATGTGAAATTCCGTTGGGGATTTTCAACTTCTGATTTTGATCCTAACCATTGGTATATAGATGATCTCTCAATATCTGGAATTGCCAACGACACAACGCCTCCATTAACAATAACCGACCTAAATATTTCAGAAGTTACTGAAAATTCAATTTCATTAAATTGGTCAGCAACTTCTGATGATTATTTTTCTCATTACAAAATCTATGTTTCAACTGACGATATTATTGACGAAACGGATGAAATTTGGGATTTCAATGATGATAGTTCTTTATTGAATATCAATACAACTTCAACAACAATTACGGATTTGACTATTAACACAACTTATTGGCTATCAATAATTGGAGTTGATGCTTATGATAATTCGGGAGATCTTTCTAATATCGTTTCTGCAGGTTGTGCAATACCGCCAACAATAGATACACCTGTTCCGGTTCAAATAAATTTCCCGATTTTCGGTTCACAAACAGTAAATATTGGTGTTACTATTCATGATGATGGTTTGGTTGATGCATCTTCTATCCAATATAGAATAGACGCAGATGGAAATGGAATTTATGATGATGCGGAAGTTTGGACAGCGGTTACTCAAACTCGTGATTTTTCTCGCAAAAATATCTCACAAAAAAACAGCAGATATGATAATGCTTCTGAGATTGTTGTTTCGGAAAGTGTTACTTATTCCGGTAGTGGAAATAATCTCAAATTTGAGTTTAGAGCTAAAGATACAATCGGTGATGATTATTCTTATTCCGGTAATTCCGAAATGGAAGGTATCGAAGATGATTATTTTGTGGCAATTGATATTACCGCTCCGACTGATATTTCAGATTTGAATGTATCTTCTTCAACATCAACATCTGTAACTTTAAATTGGTCTCCTGTAACAGAATTGAATTTTGATTATTATGAAATTTATTATGGAGATCATGATAATATTTCGGTGACAGATAGTGTTTGGAATCATACAAATGACGGTAATCTTGCAAATATCAATACAACTTCTACAACAATTACAGGTTTATCAGAAAATAGTAATTACTGGTTTAGAATCATTGGAGTTGATGTTGTAGGTTTAACTTCTGATTTATCAAATGAAGTAACTTCTATTCCACCATCAGATCTTCCGGAATGTGATTCTCCTTTCCCTGAAAACACAGATTATCTAAATAGTCAGACTGTAACCATTGGTTGTACTTTCCACGACTATTATGGAATTGATGAAAACAGTATTCAATATAGAATTGATGCGAACGGAAACGGAATTTACGATGCCGAAGAGACTTGGGTAAATTACATTTCAACAACTCGGGAAAAATCCAATAAACAAAGTAGATATGAAACTTATTATCAACATTATGAAGTTAGAATTGATGCAACTTATAATGTAGATGGTGATAACCTAAAATATGAATTCCGTGCTTCTGATATTGATGGATTTGGTCCTGTTTATTCCGGTTCAAGTAATGTGGAAGGAATTTCAGATGATTGGGGAGTTTACATTGACTCAACTCCTCCGACTGATATTGGTACTATCGCTGTAACTGAAAGTACCGGAAATTCTATCACAGTTGGATTTTTAGTGAGCAGTGATTTGAATTTCAGCCATTATGAATTGTATTACAGCACAGAGTCCGGTGTAACAATTACAGATAGTTTGTGGTCATACAATGATGATCCTCAACTCGGTGCTGTCGGAACTTCATTTATCCTTACGGAAGTAACTGGTCTGACATCTTCTACTACTTATTACTTCAAAGTTCGTGCTGTTGATCTTGCTTCAAATCCTTCTAATTTTTCAGATGAAGTAAGTGGAACAACTCTTTCCAATTTCAATCCGCAAGCCCCTCAAAATGTAATCATTACTCAAAGTGATGATGATATAATTCTGAATTGGGATGAAGTAACACTTGATGAAGAAGGAAATCCAATTACTATAAGCGGTTATAAAGTCTATTTTTCTGATACTCCAAATTTTGTATACCTTGTTCTAGAAGAGTAGCCCGTTCCTG
>JAOZMQ010000460.1 GCA_029934195.1 Candidatus Cloacimonadota bacterium
AAATCATTAGCGGAACAAACATTAATATAGCCGGAAAACTAACATGGTCGAATTCACTTGTTGCTGGGGAAACAACCTTCGATGTTTCTGGAAATGCTTTTGATGTAAATATTACAAATTTAATAGAAGGCGATAATTTTATTTATGTATTTGGAACTAATGAGTTTAATCAATCGACAAATGATGTCGTTTGCATTCGCCAAAAATCGTTGCTTGAAAATCTGCCTTTTATAAATATAACTAACGAAACAATTGTTGTAGAACTCGAAAAGAACAATTGCTATATAGGAATTACAAACGCAAACATTGTTGGTGATATGTGCTGGACAAATTCACTTGTCGCTGGTGAACATTGGATTTTTGGATCTACTTTTAATATTGATAATCTTCTTATAGGAACCAACACAATATTTGTTTTTGGAACTAATCACCACGGAGTTTTTACTAACGATTCTATAAAAATTATTCAAGAAAGTGTTTCGATATATATAACAATTGATGACATACTTACCAATTCTTGGCCTGTTATTTTTTCTGGAACAGCTTCTAATGCTTTATCAATAGAACTTATTAATGAATCTACTGGACAATCTTATCCTTGTATTGGTTCAAACAATTGGACAGTTTGTTTAACTGGAAGCAACAATATTGCTCAAACTTATTATGCAAAAGCTGATGGAGCTGGATTTTCTTCTTTATCAAAAATTATATTGATTGATCACGATAATATTCCACCTACAATAGATTTGTTAACTCCAATCGACAATTTTTCTAATGTTAATGAAAATTTTGTGTTTACATTTAATGTTATTGATGATAAACATACTGTTACAAATACAGAAATACGATTTGACAATAATCAGTGGCAAACAATATTATCGGGAGATGATTTTAGTTTCGATGAAGGTTGCCATACTTGGGAAATTAGAGCTACAGATAATGTTGGAAGCGGGAATTATACAAATTCAGAAACAAGAACGTTTTTTGTTGGAGCTGATATAACTAATGAGCCTGCAAGTAGCTCTTTTTTGAGCTTGTGGCCTGAATATATTGGATACAATCAAAACGGTTCGATAGAATTTATGTCGCGGGAAAGTGGAACTTGGGCTCTTGAAGCTGGTGCTGCTGAATCAAATCTTATAACCATCGCTTCTGGAGAATGTGTTGCTGGATGGAATTTAGTTGCTTTTAATTCTACAAATCTACCTGATTCAAAAATTGAACATTCTTTATCTCTCAAATTAAATTATTTATCAACTACAGAAATTTTAGAAGCTGGGAGGCTAAAAATGATGAATGATCTTAAAGAATATACATTAGATGATGATTTTGATATGATTTCTGTTAAATATAAAACTAAAGGTAATGGGATATGCTATGCTAAAGGAAGAACACTTTTTATAACTAATGGATTAGTTAGCGATCTGCTTTTTATTACTGCAAAACAAATAATTTCGGGATTTGGAAATCGTGCATGTCATATTGCGGGAATTATAACTGACGGGGGATTCAAAAAACTTAAAATTTCTGGGTCCGTTGATTTGATTCATGCTGATAAACCGATAGATAATATTTTTATATCAGGCGGAAACCTTGGGGCTAATAATAATACAAAACGATATAATGTCAGATTTCCTGGCACGAAAAAAACCAAAATAATAGTTAAAAATAAAAAAATAGGAACAGTTTCTACTGGTACTGCTAATATTTATGCAAATATCCTTATTGGAAAATTAGCTAACAATATTAAAGCTGGACAACTTGAATATGATCCATGGAGCGTATCAGAATTATCGCCTATCAAACAGTTAGTTGTTAGCGGTGGAAATATTGGTATAGAAAATATTCCAAAAAGAATCAATGCAGCTTACATTAACAAAGTTCTTGTTAAAGATTCTACTGCTTTTGCCGGCAATGTTATTGACTATTCTTTCTTTTTAGAACAAGGAAACATGTCAGGGTTTGCATTTAAAAGTTTTACTGCCAACTCTTTTGAAGATTCATCTGGTGGAAACTCGAATATGTTTTTTATTTGTGGATATAATTCCGTATCTTTTATGGCTCCAGCGGTTCTTAATGATTGGAAAACAAAAAACTTTTATTGCTCTTTTGGAAAAATTACTTCAAAAATAGGAAAAATAGAAGGAACGATTGCAGTAAAAACAAGGAAAATAGGAACTAAAATAAGTGGAATTGATAGTGCTACATGGATTGTTAGTGACGAAAATTGAAAATCTAAACTATAGAAGTAATTGCAAAAGTATTGAAAAATTAATTTCTTTATCCCATCGGGATAAATTCACAACTCTTGACTTAGTAAAATAGAAAATCACATTAGAAAGCCGATGAATAATAGCATTCAATGAATTAATTCAATTTTAAAAATAAGAAATAGAAAATGACACCATTTATCTAATTTTCTTCGTGAACTTTGTGCCTTCGTGTGGAAATAGTTCTCACAAAGGCACAAAGGACACAAGGTTAAATAAATTCAGAAGTCCTTGACTCACAGAACAACAAAACTACTTCAATCATTGATAACTACAAGAGTTTGAACCATTTTTTTAATTTTTTGAATAGGAATTTAGAATTGAGACCTAATCTCCATTTTTTTTCTTTTCAGTGTGTTTTAGTGTATTCTGTGGTTAAATTTAATTTTTAACCACTGAAAACTCTGAATAGGGTCTCGAACTTAATTCCTATAATAAAGGACTTCTGAAATTGGAACT
>JAOZMQ010000461.1 GCA_029934195.1 Candidatus Cloacimonadota bacterium
ATCTATGTAGCCCAATGCGTTAGCATTGGGAGGGAATGCGAACGAGTACGTTCGGGAAAGGGGGTTTATCTTTTGCGTCATTTGAAACTTGACTTAACATTAGTTATACGACAAGTATAGTTTTCTTTAAAGAATATTCTTTTTTCCTAACGGGGATTGTTTCAAAAAATGGCAATTCACTGATTTACAAGGATTTAAGAAAATAAAATCTGTTATTGGAGAAAAAATGAAAATTCTGATTATGAATTTAACGCGTCTTGGAGATTTAATTCAAACACTTTGTCTCTTTAACGGACTAAAAGAAAAATATCCAAATGCTAAAATTGATTATCTTGCTTTATCTTCATTTTCTGCGATTTTGAATACTTTTGATTCTGTGAATGAAATTATTTCTTTAGATGACAATTTATTGGTTGAGAATGTAGGACACAAATTTTGGGAAGCATATTTGGAAATTGCAAATAAAATTGATTATTGCAATTCCAAAAAATATGATATTCTTATTAATCCGGTTGTTTCAACTCAAACTTCTTTTATTGGATATTTAATCAATGCACCAAAGAAACTTGGTATGTTTTTTAATGAAAATAGAGAACAAACAATTACTTCGGAATGGACAGCTTTTCATTTATCAAATGAGCATCATCTTGGAGATAGAACTTTTAATCTTGTTGATATTTTTGCTCGCATCGGAGAAACAGAAGCAAAAGCAGAAAATTTTAAATTAAAAATCTCACCCAAAACTATTCAAAAATGCCAGAATTTTTGGTCAGATAAGAACTTAAATAATTCAAAAACAATTGGATTTCATATTGGTGCAAGCCAATCAAATAAAACATGGGAAAAGGAAAAATTTAGAGAATTAATTGGCAGATTATTAACCCAAACAGATTATAACATTTTGCTTTTCGGTGGATATAAAGAGATTTCATTAAGAGATTATTTTGTAGAATTTGAGAGTTTTGGAGATAGATTTTATAATTTAATCGGGAAAAGTAATCTCGAAGAGCTTTATGGATTTATCTCCCTACTTGATTTAATTGTAACTAATGATACCGGACCAATGCACATTGCAGCTACTGCAAAATGTAAAATACTTAATTTATCTCTCGGTCCTGTCAGTCTTTGGGAAACGGGTCCTTACTCGGAAAATGCTTTTATTATGCAGGCAAATATTCCTTGCCACCCTTGTAAATTTAGCCATGTTTGTACGCATTTGAATTGTCATCATTACATTACAGCGGAATCGGTGGAACAATTTATTTATTATCTCCTCGGAAAAAATAGGATTCTATCGGAGAATGAAAATCTTTTTTATTGGAAAAGTGTAAAAGATATCTTTGGATTAAACCATTTTTTACCGATTAATAAAAGAAAGATTCTAACAAAGGAATTATTTTTTGAGATAAAAAGAAGTATTTGGTGTCTTACAATTTTACCAAAATTAGACCACAAAAAAGATTGGTTAAATTCTTACATAAAGTATCTTGAAGAAAATTACATCCTAAACTCATTTGATTTTTTGTCGATAATAAAAGATATTGAAAATCTTATTTTGATATTGAAAAATTTATTGAAAGAGTTTGGTTTATTGAAATCTATAAAAGCAAAAAACAAAAAATCAATTGATAAAATTCATACGAAATGGTCAATAATTAAGCAAATTAAAGAAATGTTGTTTGATGAAGCTCAAAAATCTCCAATTTTCTATGATTTCTTTTATTATGCAAAATTTAAAGAAAGTAGTTTGAATGACGAAGATTTGAATTTATTAATAATGAAGACAATTAATATCTATGAAAATTTGTATTCTCAATTAAAAGTTTTATTAAAATTATGCAGAGAATATAATATTGATGTTTAATATTTGTGAAATAATCCCCCTAAGAACAAGAAAAATCTGCGAATAAAAACGCAAGGAGAATAAAATGAAGATATTTATAAACAATGATTTGGTTAACATCGAAATTCTATCAATTTCTACTCTAAAAGATGTTCTAAAAAAAATTGAAAACAATATTCCACAATCACATTTAATCACAAAAATTCAATTGAACGATAAAGAATTAGATTCTAATTGGGGAGACACATCTGATAAAATTTTCCTTCTTGATGATGACTCACTTACAATTGATTCCAAAGATGGTTATCTAATTGGTAAAGAAACTCTATCTTCTACAAAACCACTATTTGAAGCAATTCTAAAAGACTTTCAAGTGGCAGCTGATAAATTTCGCATAGAAGATGATAAAAAAGCAAATGTTCATTTTGCACAATCTTTGCAAAATCTTCATCATTATTTTGAAATTATTAGTGAGGGATTCAAATTAATGAGTAAAGATCTTGCTTCTTTAAAATTAAAAAATGGTACATTTTCTCAGTTTTCTGAAGAATTTAGTGAGAAACAAACTGAAATTATGGAAATTCAAAAAAGTAGAGATTGGATTCATCTTGCTGATTTTATAGAATATGAAATTATTCCTTTACTTGAAGAAATGAAAAATATCGGTTAAAATTAGGTTCTCCGCTAAGATAAAAAAAAGAAAACACAGTAAAGAAAAGTATAAAGCAAATAAAATTAGCCTCTTCTTCGGCAAATTGCAATTTTTATCTCTTAATGTAAACTCAATTGATTGCAGTATTTGGTAAGTAAGTATAGAAATAAAAATATGTCCTTCACTTTCTATGTTGTTGGTTATTTTTATCTCAATACCAGCGATATTTTTT
>JAOZMQ010000081.1 GCA_029934195.1 Candidatus Cloacimonadota bacterium
AAACTGGGAACGTAACCATCTTGGTTACAAACTTTCAAATGAATATGAAGCGAGAACAAAAACAGGTACTGTCCCCAAAAAAAACTTGTTGTCACAAGAAGCTTTAGTCTTTTGTCATTTTTTTACTGAAAGTATTTTTTCCGCAAAGGGAAGAACGCAGAGACCTAAAAATAACGAAATTTTGGGTCACATTAATCTTTTACGAGAATAAATATTAGAATTCCATAACTGCAAATTCTTTATAGTGTTAGCTTCAATCTTGTCTTGATTATAGATATTCTGAAAGTTAAGATTCAGAAATTTATAGACAAAAAAGAAGAATTTGATTTTTTAGAGAATTAAATAGAGAAAAAAGAAAAGGAATGCTATAATGATAGAAATTGGAAAATGGAATAAATTGCTAATGATAAAGAAATTGGATTTTGGGATTTATTTAGATGGAGAAGAATTGGGAGAAATCTTACTTCCAAAAGAAAATCTTGTAAAAAATTTCCAAATTGATGAATTATTAAATGTTTTTATTTACTATGATTCTGAAGACCGTATTATAGCAACTCGAAAAAAACCTTATGCGGAAGTCGGTGAATTTGCATATCTAAAGGTCAAAGAAGTAACTTCAATTGGAGCATTCTTAGATTGGGGCTTACAAAAAGATTTGTTTGTTCCATTTATAGAACAAAATATAGCAATGGAAGATTCACATTCATATTTAGTATATGTATATTTTGACCAATACAGTCGAAGAATTGTCGCTTCTGCACGAATTAGTAAATTTATAAGTAGGGATGAAGCTGAATATAATGAAGGGGATAAAGTAAGATTTATCGTTTTCAAGGAAACAGATATTGGATACAAAATTCTTGTTGATAACAAATATTTAGGAATGATTTTCAAAAATGAAATATTTGAACCAATTACTCTTGGTCAAAAAATGATAGGATTTGTAAAAAAGATAAGAGAAGATAATAAAATAGATATTTCTCTTAAAAATATCGGAATAGCAAAAATTGATGATACTTCTAAAGAAATTATTGATTTGTTAGAAAAAAATAATGGTGTTTTACCAGTTTCAGATAAAAGTTCACCAGAATTAATTTCAAAGTATTTTAAAATGAGTAAAAAAACTTTTAAAAAATCCATTGGATTTCTTTATAAAAATCATTTGATAGCTCTTGAACCTCATCAGATTAAATTAATCAAATAGTGTGCTCAATTATCAAAGTTTTAATAAAAAGCAATGCAAGAAATATTGATTTGGAGTAATAATGAAAAATAGAAGACTATTCAGTCGTATTGATTATGAGGCAAAAATTAAATTTCAATGTAATGAGAAAATATACATTGGAGTGTTGCAAGATATCTCTTTGAAAGGAATAAAAGTAAACTTTTCTGGTGATATTTCGAAATTGTCTTTTCAGAGTAAAGGAATGCTGTCAATCAAGCTTCCATCGTCAGAAATTGTTTTAGATATTGAAGCAACATTAACTCATAAAGACAGAAATACTTGTGGTCTCAGGTTTAATGTCATAGAAATAGAGGTTTTGTCACATCTAAAATCACTTATTTCATTAAATACTGGAGATGGAGAATTAATTGATAATGAGCTTGGTTTGTTTGTAGATTCATCAAAAATTGATTTTTTTAATAATAATAATAAAAAGCGAGAAGACAATGATTGAATATGACATTAGTGATTTTATTTTTAGAAAGTTTGTTAAACTTGTATATACTAAAGCTGGAATTCATTTAACTGATTCAAAAAAAGCTCTTTTGAAATCTAGAACAAGTAAAATATTACGTGAACGGAATATCCAAAATTATAAAGCATACCTATCAATTATTGAGAATGATACTTCAGGCAAAGAGCTTAGAGATTTTATAAATCTGATTTCGACAAATACAACTCATTTTTTCAGAGAGAAGAAACATTTCGACTTTATGAAAGAGCTTGCCCACGGAGGTTTATGGAGAAATGCACGAGATATCCGGATTTGGTGTGCTGCATCTTCAACAGGAGAAGAACCATATTCTATTGCAATGACAATGGCTGAATTATTTGATTTAAATCAAACTAAAGTCGAAATAATTGCGACAGATATTGACACAAATGTTCTTGAAAAAGCTCGTAGGGGTGTTTTTAGTTTGGACAATATTAATATTTCAGACACACTTTTGAGGAAATATTTTAAAAAAGGAAAAGGTAAAGCTGCGGGGTTTGTAAAAGTTCGACAAGAATTGGCACAGATATTGAATTTTAAGTATCTAAATTTAATCGAGGATTATAAACTTAAAGGTGAATTTGACATTATTTTTTGTAGAAATGTCTTCATTTATTTTGATAATAGAACTAAAGAAAATATTGTTCGAAGAATGCTGAAATTTGTCAAGAAAGGTGGATATTTGTTTATCGGGCACTCAGAGAGTCTAAATTCCTTGAATCATGATTACAAATATGTTATGCCTGCAACATATCAAAAAATCTAAAAGAAAAACCGAAGCAAGACACATCTGATTTCATAGATCTTAAAACGACATTATTTTTCAAAATAGTCTGTTGATTGATTTCTCGTAAACACAAATTATTTTTTCGCAAAGTCGCAAAGGGAAGAACGCAAAGGCAAATTGTTGATTAAATTATTAGGTTACATTAAAATCTTAAAAGGAAATTGTAAGATTCTGTAACTACCAAATACGTATAGATTTAGCAAAAAAAAATATTTTTGTGTCAAGTCTTCATAATTTACCTTTCTCCGTGAATTAGCTGTAAACTCCCTTCTTATAGCAGTCTTATTTTGGGGGAAATGTAATTACTTTTAAAGATTGGCAAAATTGAGCTCAAGTATTAATATTTAAAAGGAAAGTCGTATTTTACGGACAAGCATTCGGAAGGTTTTGGTCATTTTCGTTCAAATACAATATTAGTTTAACTGCAACAGAAAGACGAAGTTTAAAATATTAAGTTTAGAAAAGAAAGAGAAAATCATAACTCACTACTTTTTATACTTCTGAAAAAAATAATTTTTAGCTTTTCAGAGGAATCATTTTCTGAAAGCTCTATTTCTTTTACTATAAAGACATTAGCAATTTATTAAATTCATATTATATCCTCTTTTTTTATTAGTATATGTTTTTTTTCAAGTTTTTGATTTTTTTCATTGCACAAATAAAAGGTTTTAAAAATATGTGTTTTCGTTAATAAAAAAATAAGATATAAATTCAGGAGGATTTTATACATGTTACAAGATTTAAGGAATCAATCGAAAATAATTATCTACATTATTGCATTTGTGTTTATCGTAGGAATGTTTCTTATGGGAGCAGGTAGTATTTTCAACAAACAACCTGTTTTAGGGAAAATCAATGGTAAAAAAATAACATACAAAAAGTTCTATAAAATGCTACAAAATAATTATTCTGACTGGCAAAGTAAAAATGAAGGTAAAGAAACTGATGAAAAAATAATGCAACAACTAAGAGATCAAACTTGGGAACAAATGATTCAGTTTGTGCTTCTTGATCAAGAAATAAAAAAAAGACACATCAAAGTTAAAGATGAGGATGTAATTAAGAAATTGAAAGATCCGAGTAGTGATATAACCCAAATTCCGGAATTGCAAACTGATGGTAAATTTGATTATTCAAAATATGAAAAGATGCTTTATGATAATGATCAATTTGGAACTTATATTGAATCTCGTGTTCGTGCAAATCTTCCTTATCAATTACTTTTTGATGATATAGTCTCAGATATTGAATTTGATGAAGAAAAAGTAAAACAAGATTATATCGACAAAAATGACAAAGCTGATGCAAAAGTTATTTATTTCGATTATAAACAATACAAAGATGTAGTTGCTGAAGAATCAGAAGTTCAAAAATACTATGATGAGCATAAAGAAGATTATAAAAAAGGTGCTGCAAGAAAACTTCGTTATGTAAAAATTCCATTTATCCCAAGCGTAGCAGATGAAAAAATTGTTAAAGATTCTATAAACTTTATTCTTGAAAAAATTAAGGACGGTGAAGATTTTGCAACTCTCGCAAAACAATATTCACAAGGACCATCAGCACCAAAAGGTGGAGATCTTGGTTATTTCGATAAAACTAAAATGGTAAAAGAATTTTCAGCAGTTGCTTTTAATACTGAGATTGGTCAAGTCTCTAAACCAGTAAAAACAAAATTCGGATGGCACATCATAAAAGTTTTTGCAAAACGAAAAAATGCAGAAGGTGCTGACGAAATAAAAGCAAGTCATATTCTTCTTAAAGTTAATCCTTCTGAAAAAACAAAACTGGATTTAGAAACAAAAATTGCAGAGTTGAAAAAAAATGCAAGCAAAGTTGGATTAGAAAAAGCAGCTAAAGATCTTGCATATGATGTCTCAGAAACCAAAGAATTTTATGAAAATTCAACATATATCTCTGGACTTGGAAAACAGGAAGAACTGGTAAAATTTGCTTTCGCTAATAAAGTTGGTAGTTTTGCAGACCCAATTGAAGGTAGAGATAAAGAAAAAATATTCTGTGAAGTTTCCTATGAAATAGGTGAACATTATCAGACACTTGAAGAAGTAAAAACACGTATTGAAAATAGTGTCAAGAATATAAAGAAAGCTAAAAAAGCCAATGAAAAAGGTGAGGAATTTGTTAAAGCAAATAAACCTGAAGATTATTTGAAAATTGCTGAAAAAGAAGGAATTCAAATTATTGATTTGAAAGGAGTAAATAAAGATAAATATGTTCCTAAAGTTGGAAAAATTGAAGCTCTTAACAAAGCAATTTTAGAAACCGAACCAACACATTTTACTCCTTTAATTAAAGATGAAGCTAAAGGTGCTTTTTTGGCTTATGTTGAAACAAGGACAAAAGCTGATATGACAAAATTTGAAGAAACAAAAGAAGCTCTTATCGAAACAGCAAAAACAAATGCCAAAAATACTCGTTATAATGAATGGTATAATGATGCTAAAGAAAAAGCTAAAATTATTGATAATCGAGAAATGTATTTCTAAACAATAAACTTTTTTTTGAGCCGATGGTAAAACATCGGCTTTTTTTATACTTTAGAAACCTTGTGATTGTTCAATAAATCCTCGCAATAGTTGCCATAAAAGACTGACTATTTTTAGTGTTTGAACGAAAACGAATTTAATCGCTGAGCTCGCTAATTATTATGACATAAAAAGAACGATACAAAAATTAGTTTTCGTTCAGATACAATTTATTAACGAAAAAAGGGAAACTTGGAAAAAATGAGAACATCAAATAAAAACCTGCATTTGAATATAATACAAATCTTTTTATCTCTATTATTTTTTACAGCTTGTGCATCAAATATTCAAGAAGTTAAATATGTAGGTAAAGTAAATAAAACTTTGATTACACAGAAGCAATATATGGATGCAGTTAAAACGCAATATCATATTTACCGGCTAAAAAGCGGAAGATTACCTCTTGAAACGGAAATATATGAGATTAATGAAAAAAGTTGGGATGTTTTAACAAAGAATATTATTTTATCAGATTTATACAAAAAATATAAAATTACAATAACTGAAAAGGAAGTTTTGGACTCGTTAATCTTAGATGTTCCAAAGATTATTTTGGAATCTCCAAAATTTATAAAAGACGGAGATTTTGACACAAAGCTCTATAAACAATCTTTAATAGATAATGAGCCGTATGACCTTCAATGGCTAAAAAATCGTTATTACAAGATAAGAATTCCTTTCAATAAATTAAAAAATAAAATTGAAAAAAAAATAATTATTAAAGATTCTGAGATTCAAAAACAATATGAAATTCAACATTCTATAGCGGATGTAAAAATTATTAATTATACATTATCAGATTTTGATGCAGGAATAATATCTAAAGCTGAAAAAGAAAACTTCTATAATCAGAATAAAAAGAAATATTTTGTAGAAGCAAATTGTAAACTTGATTATCTTAAAACATCTGTTTTCCCTTCACAAAAAGATTCTTTAAAAGCAAAAACAATAATTGATTCTATTTATAAAACTCTAAATAAAGGAGAGAATTTCTCATTGCTTGCAAGTAAATTCAACTCTAAGGAATCTTCTGATGGGTTTATTGGATTTCTACCATTACGAGAACTTCCAGGGTGGTTGTTGGAATTTTTTATGAAAACCTCATTCAATGAGCATTCAAAACCATTTAAAATTGGCTCTGTTTGGAAAATCTATAAACCAATTCAAAAAACTAAAACTTTGGTGAAAATCCAAGAAATATCTGTAGAACCGGAAATTTCTAAAGAAACAAAAGAGATTGTTTTTAATAAGTTGATTGCTTTGAGAGAATTGGCACAAGAACTTAATCTAAAAACTGCTGCAGATGAAATGTATTACGAATCCAAATCAACAGGATTATTGACAAGACAAAATTCTTCTGTTGAAGGTCTTGGAAATATCGATAATATTGTTATTAATGCACTCAATTCTAAAACTGGTAAGATTTTTAGTCCTTTGTATAGCGAGTTAAAAAAAGCTTATTTTCTTTTCCAGATAACAGAAATTCACAAAGAAAAATATCTTCCTTTAATAGAGGTCGATACAGAAATTACTGCGGAAATTACTCAAGCCAAAAAGAAAATGGAAATGGAAAAATTTGCAGAAAATTTTGATAAATCTCATTATGAATCAGAGTTTGTAAAAGCCAAAGAAAATGATATTTTTACAAAAGAAATTCATCAATTTAACTTCTACTCAGAAGTAAATTCGATTTATAATGAAGAACTAAATAAGATTATTCTAACCGGTAAGGAAAATGTTTATTTGGAAAATGACTCCCTTTTTATATTTAAAATTGAGAATAAAAGAGTAGAACACGACAAAATCAACGATACAGAAAAAAAATCAATTCAGGAAAAACTATTTAAAAAGAAGAAGCAAACATTTTTTGATGAGTGGTTCAATGATAAAATTAAATCTGCTAAAATCAAAGATTGGAGAAAAAAGATCATACAATGAAAGAAAAAATTATAATAAAAGGTGCTCGCGAACATAATCTTAAAAATATTGATGTTGTCATTCCACGCAATAAATTAGTAGTTTTTACAGGTGTGTCTGGTTCAGGCAAATCATCACTCGCTTTTGACACACTTTATGCAGAAGGTCAAAGAAGATATGTAGAATCGTTATCTGCTTATGCAAGACAATTTTTAGGGCAAATGGAAAAGCCTAAAATCGATTTTATTGAAGGACTTTCTCCAGCTATTTCCATTGAACAAAAAGCAGCAAGTAAAAATCCACGATCAACAGTGGGAACTGTAACGGAAATTTATGATTATCTCAGAATTCTTTTTGCCCGAATTGGAGAACAACATTGCTATAAATGTGGAGATTTAGTAGGCTCACAAACTGTTGATCAAATGGTTGACCACATAATGAAACATCCTGTAAAAACAAAACTCCAAATTCTTGCTCCAATAGTTCAAAATAGAAAAGGAGAACATAAAGAAGAATTGGAAGAAGCTCGAAAAGAAGGATTTATTCGAGTAATGATAAACGGTCAACTCCGAGAACTTTCCGAAGAAATCGTGCTTGATAAAAAGAGTAAACATAATATTGAAATTGTGATTGATAGAATTTCTCTAAAACCGGCAATTAGACCACGAATTATAGATTCTATTGAAACCGCTTTAAGACTCTCAGAAGGCTTTATAAAAATTGATTATGTTGATGAAAACTTTAAGGAAATTCTTTCAGAAGCAAATTCCTGTAATAAATGTGGAATTTCTTATCCGGAACTTTCTCCACAAAGTTTTTCTTTTAATAGTCCAATCGGTATGTGTGCTAAATGTAACGGATTGGGAACAAAGATGGAGTTTGATCCTGATTTATTAATACCGGATCATTCAAAAACAATTCTCGAAGGTGCGGTTATCCACTGGGGAAAATTGAATGAGAAAAAAAATAGTTGGATGTTGCGTATTTTGGAAAATCTAAGCAAAGAATACAATTTTTCCTTAAACACACCTTGGGAGGATTTATCAGCGAAAATCAAAAAAATCCTTTTTAATGGCACCAAAGGGAAAAAATTTAAATTAACTTGGGAAAGTAAAAATGGCTCCGGCGAATGGATGAGTACTTTTGAAGGATTAATTGCGACTTTGCAAAGAAGAATGAAAGAAACTTCTTCTGAACAGATGAAGAGATATTATATGCAGTTTATTAGTCAAAAACCGTGCCCTGAGTGTCATGGGAAAAAGTTGAAAAAGGAAAGTCTTGCAGTTAAAGTCGGAGGAAAATCAATAAATGAAATTACATCACTCTCGATTACGCAAACTTATGATTTTTTTAATAATCTTGTTTTGGAAGGGAATAAAAGAATCATTGCCGAAGAAGTCCTAAAAGAAATTCAAAATCGTCTTGGTTTTCTTAAAAATGTTGGTTTACATTATTTAACTCTTGATAGAAAATCTCCAACCCTTTCCGGCGGAGAATCTCAAAGAATTCGTTTAGCAAGCCAGATTGGAAGTAGCCTTGTTGGAGTAATGTATATTCTCGATGAACCAAGCATTGGTCTGCATCAAAGGGATAATTCACGTTTAATACAAATGCTTACAAAATTACGTGATTTAGGCAACACTGTTCTTGTCGTTGAACACGATGAAGAAATGATGAGAACAGCAGATCAAATTCTTGATTTTGGACCAAAAGCTGGTATCTATGGCGGAGAAATTATTGCGCAAGGTAATCTTAAAGAAATCATAAAGGACAAAAATTCTTTAACCGGAAAATATCTTTCTGGTAAATTAAAAATTGAAATTCCAGACGAGAGAATGGAAATTGATGAACGGAAAATTTTGATTAAAGGGGCTTCACAAAATAATCTAAAAAATATCAATGTTGAAATTCCGGTTGGGTTATTTACCTGTATCACCGGAGTTAGCGGTTCTGGTAAAAGCTCTCTCATTAACCAAATTCTCTATCCGGCGATGGCAAATAAATTGAACCATGCATCTCATAAAATTGGAGCTCATCAAGAAATACATGGTTTTGAAAATTTTGATAAAGTAATTGCTATTGATCAGCAACCAATTGGTAGAACTCCTCGTTCTAATCCGGCAACTTATATTAAACTTTTTGATTATATTCGTAATTTGCTCGCAGAATTACCTGCTTCCAAGATTCGTGGTTATAAAGCCGGAAGATATTCTTTTAACGTAAAAGGTGGAAGATGTGAAGCTTGTCACGGAGCAGGTGTAAGACAAATCGAAATGCACTTTTTACCGGATATTTTTGTCACTTGCGAGGTTTGTAAAGGTAAACGCTATAATAAGGAAACTCTTGCTATAAAATTCAAAGGGAAAAGTATTTCTGATATTTTGGATATGGATGTACAAGAAGCTCTGCAATTGTTTATAAATATACCTTCTTTAAAAAAGAAATTGCAAACTTTGGTTGATGTTGGATTGGATTATATAAAGCTCGGTCAAGCATCGACAACTCTCTCCGGTGGTGAAGCTCAAAGAATTAAACTCTCAAGAGAATTGAGTAAAACCAGCACCGGTAAAACTTTATATATTCTTGATGAACCAACAACCGGATTACATTTTGATGATATAAAAAAATTGTTAAAAGTTTTGCACAGACTTGTTTCAATGGGAAATACAATCATCGTTATTGAACATAATTTAGATGTTATTAAATGTGCGGATTATATTATTGATCTCGGTCCGGAAGGTGGGGACGAAGGTGGAATGATAGTTGCCACCGGAACACCTGAAGAAGTTGCTGAAAATGAAAAATCTTATACCGGAAAATTTCTGAAAGAGTACTTGATGAGAGAGTTAAAATAAAAAATGAAAGATAAAATCAACTTGAAAAAGAAAATGGCAAAGCCACCTTAACGGGTTTGAGTCAGTTTCAAGTTTAGAATATACTCGCAGGAAATTGGATACCTCTTTTTTCAAAACATCTGAATGTCCGTTAGGTCTTCAGATTGTTTGGCATTAACATTGCGAACGACTACGTTTGGAAGTTCAGAACACCTGAACTCATAGATTTAAGAATAACCCCAGTTTTTGGGAAAGGAAAAGTAAAAAAGACCGGAAAAACGTAGTCGTTTTAAACGTAGTCGTTTTATTCTTCGTGACAGCTCAAAAACTCAGTTTTTGCAGGGACTTCGGGATTTTTTGAACGTATGCAGACATGTGAATAAGA
>JAOZMQ010000082.1 GCA_029934195.1 Candidatus Cloacimonadota bacterium
ATAAAATAATTCTCAAAAAAAATTTAACAAAATTCTTAGGAGAATGAGAATGAAAAAGAGTAATTTAATAATTGTGGTAATTACAATAGTTGTTATTATCAGTATAATTTCTTTTTGGAAAATTAGTTTAAAAGAAGAAGAAGCTACAGATTTATCGGAATTTAAGCAAATTACACTCCGTCTTCAATGGCATACTCAAACTCAATTTGCTGGCTATTATGTGGCTTTGAGCAAAGGGTTTTATGAAGAAGTTGGATTAGCTGTAAACATTGAACAAGGTGGCTATGGAAAAAATTGTATCAATACAGTAAAAGAAGGTATAGAAGAATTTGGTACAAAATGGATGGCTGACCTAACTATATCCGATAATTCTTTAATCTCACTTGCAAATATTGTTAAAGATAATGGATTAATGTTAATATCAAAGAAAGACAAGAACATTTCTTCTATTTCAGATTTTTACGGTAAAAAAGTTTCCATTTGGTTTATTGGAAATGAATATCAACTTTTCGCCCTTCTTGATAAAAACCAGATTTTACATAGCGAGCTTTCAATTGTTTCGCAAAAATGGGATTTGACACAATTTTATAACGATGAAGTTGATGTTTTTGCTACAATGAGCTATAATGAATTTTTAACAGTTCAGAAAAATGGATATTCTCAGAAAGACTTAAATATCTTTAGTTTTAAAGAAAATGGTGTTGGATTCCCGGGTCAGAATATCTTTACTTCAAAATCATTTTATAATGAAAACCCCGATATTTGTAGAAAATTTGTACAAGCCAGTATCAAAGGATGGGAATTTGCTGTAAAGAATCCAGCAAAGGCTACAGAAATCGTAATGAGTTTTGATAAAGGAAACCTTCTTGAATTTGATCACCAACTACTTCAAATGAAAGAAATCATAAGATTAATGCAAACAGACAGCTATAAGATTGGTCTTCACCTTGAAAAAGATTATAACTTTATTGAAGAAACTTTCAAAAAATATAAGATTATTAAAAATGATTTAAAGATTCATACACTTTACACTAATGAATTTATTAGTGAATAATTTTTTGGGAGAAATATCTTTATGAAAGGTAGTATTGTTAATTCCATTTCAAAAGCTGTTTATTTAATAAGCTTTTTGAGTTTGATTTTTATTGGTACACAGTTTAATATGTTTTTTTCAATGCGACACACTATTATTGAAAATCAAAAGATAATAAAAATGGAAAATGATTTTTATCATATTTTCAATAATGAAGTTGAAATTGAATCATGTTTTCTTAATTATACTATGGGTTACCAACCTTCCTCAAAAAAAATTACTCTTTTATTGGCTGAAAACAGTGAATTAATAGATGAATTTATTATTAAATATCATCAAAATATTATAAGAAAACATGCAAATAACCTTAGACAAAATCACTTAAATATTTCTACCGGTATATCTAAATTTCTTTCAATAGAAAAAAATAATTTAGAAAAAGAAATGTTACTCAAAGAGATCAATGAAACATTTTTTATTAACAGATTATTATTTTATGAACAACAACATCAGTTTGAGATAGCCTATAAAAAAAATATCAATGTAATAAAAAATGTTATCTCTTTTAAACTGCTAACTATTATATTGCTTACAATTATAATATTACTGATCATTATTTTTTCTTTTCATTTAAAAAAGTTTCTCACGTCAAAAATATCATTTGTTCAAGAAAAAATGATAGCTTATTCAAAGAATATCATCAATAATAATTTTGAGCAACAAATTATTTACAGTGATAAAGATGAGTTTAAAGGTATATTTGATACTTTTAATGAAATGATTCAAATAATTCTATCACAAAATAGTGAAATGAAAATTCGAGAAAAAAAGTATCGTTATCTTTTTGATAATTCAAGAGATGCTCTAATGATTTCAAGTCTAACTGGAAAATTTATTGATTGTAATCCGGCATTATTAAAGATTTTCGGTGCTACAAATAAAGAAGAATTTACTTCTTTCGAGCTTAAAGATTTTTCACCTGAACATCAAGCTGATGGCATTTTATCTTCAAAAAAAGCTTCTGTAGTTTTTCTCAAAACCATTGAAACCGGTAGTAATTTTTTTGAATGGATTCTTAAAAATATTCAAGGTAAATGTTTTGATGCAACTATCCTATCCTCGTATATTGATATTGGAGAAGACAGTTTTATTCTATCAACGATAAGAGATATTAGTAAAGAAAAACAAGAGAAAGAAAAGCAAGCTCAATCGAGAAAAATGGATGCAATAGGACAACTCGCCGGTGGAGTTGCTCACGATTTCAACAATATGTTAAGCGGAATTATGGGAGCAGCACAATTACTTCAATCACCGAAACAAAATCTTGATAAAAAAAGTCTAATCTTTGTAGAAATGATTATGAAGGCTGCACAAAGAGCTGCAGATTTAACATCTAAATTATTGGCTTTTGGTCGAAAAAGTGCAATATCTTCAACTTCAATAAATATTCACAAAATTGTAGATGATACAATTGCAATATTTAATCAAACAATTGATAAAAGAATAAAGATCACAACAATAAAAAATGCAGAAAACTTTACTATCATCGGGGATAATTCTGCATTACAAAATTCTTTTTTGAATCTTGGAATAAATGCTTCTCACGCAATGCCAGATGGCGGAGAATTAGTTATTGAGACAAGAAATCTTTTTTTAAGTAAAGATTATTGTGAGATGAGTTCGTTTGAAATTAAAGCAGGTGAATATATAGAAATTGAATTCAGAGATACTGGATGTGGAATTTCTCCTGAAAATATGGAAAAAATATTTGAACCATTTTTTACAACAAAAGTGCAAGGTAAAGGCACAGGATTAGGTCTATCTGCTGTTTATGGAACAATTCAAGATCATCATGGAGTTATAACCGTTCATAGCGAAATAGGTGTTGGTACGGTTTTCAATATCCTTATTCCTTGTTCAAATGTAAAAGCAGAGAAAAAACAAATTGTTGAAACAGTCTTATCAGGTTCAGGAAAAATTCTTTTAGTTGATGATGAAGAATTGATCAGAACTACCGGTAAGCATATTCTTGAAGAAATGGGATACCAAGTTTTACTTGCAGAAAATGGAAAAGAATCTGTTGATCTTTTTCGGGAAAAATTCGCAGAAATTGATCTTGTTATCATGGATATGATGATGCCAGAAATGAACGGAAGTGAAGCTTTTTATAAAATTAAAGAAATTGATAGTAAATGTAAAGTAATTATCTCTTCAGGATTTACAAAAGAAGAAAATTTAGAAAAACTTAAAATTGACGGACTATCTGGTTTTATTCAAAAACCGTTTAGGGATTATAATCTAAGTGTGTTAATAGATGAAATTTTAAAAAAGGATAGCTGCAAAAAGACTTGTTAAGATTTTTTCTATAGTTTTACACTTTTTAGCTTTTTATAGTTGACTCAACGATTATTCGTTTATTTATTTTTAAAGAAAAACATTGCCTAAAAATAAATAAACTTAGTTTTGTCATTTTATATTTTGGTGAAAAATTATTAGAAAATGAAATTGTATCTTGTACTTATTATAGTGTCTTTGAATGAAAGTCTTTTTTGACTATAGGGAAATAAAGTTTATGCAAGAAAGATAAAGATTTATTGGTTCTGAAGCTTCATCAAAGCGAAATATTTATACAGATACAATATAGTTGTAATGTGAAATTAATTCTTTCATTTTAAAAAATCATCGCATCTTCTTAAAACTCAATAAAATAAGATGTTTTTCTGCAAAAAAAATTAGATAAAGGGAAATTATATAAATGCAAAAAATAACCATTAAAAACTCAATAGCTACAAGGCTACTAAAAATTGTTTTTAGTTCATATCTGATTATCGCAACATTTGTCACTGTGTTTCACATGGTCTTGGAATATCAATATCAAAATAAAAATATCAGAACAAGTTTAGTCAATATACAAAAAGCATTTGAGCAAAGTTTAGCTCTCGACTTGTGGCAAATTGAGCAAAAATCCCTTACATCGACAATAAATGGAATAATTGAAATACCGGAAATTGTTGGTGTCAAGATTCAGGATACTGAAGGTACCGTTCTTGCAGTTTGTGGTATTATTCAACAAAATAATGTTGTTAAAAATGTTACATTACAAGTAGATGTTCAAGGCATTAAGACTGATTTGTTAGAGATTCAAAAAAATAAAATTCATAAAGTCAAAGTTTTTGAACACAAATTCCCAATTTTCTTTAAAAATTTTAAAAAGCAAACACTTTTAGGATTTGCTACTTTTTATTCAGACTCTTCAGTAATTTATCAGAGAGTAAAGTTTGGTTTCTTGCTTCTCGTAATTAACGCACTTTTAAAAATTATTGCTCTCGGTGTTGTTTTTTTATGGTTTGCAAACCTACTAATTCGTAAACCCCTTTCGTCTCTAACAAAAGAAACAGGAAAAATAAATCTTGATAATTTAGAAACTTTTAGAATAAAAATCAAAACAAAAGGTCGAAATGAAATTACTCTTCTTGAAGAAACTTTTAATTCTATGATTAGCAATTTACACAAGTCGATTGCTGAACAAAAACATCAAGAAATTGAATTACGCACGACACTAAATTCTATTGCTGATGGAGTAATAACTACAAATCTCAAAAATCAAATTATGCAAATGAATCCGGTTGCAGAACAACTTTCAGGTTGGAAAATTTCAGAAGCAAAAGGGAAACAACTTAATAGAGTGTTAAAAATCACAAATTATCAAACTCAGGAAAGAGAGGATAACCCTGTATTAGAAGTTTTGAAAACAGGTCATCAAATTTTTTTTGAGCGTCATTTAGTTCTTATCTCTAAAAATGAAACCAATTATCATATTGCTGGATCCGGTTCTCCAATAAAAGATACTGAAGGTAATATTACCGGAGTTATTTTAGTTTTCAGAGATAACACTGAGAGATATTTGATTCGTAAAAAAATGGAAGTAAATGAAGACCGACTTAATAAAGCCTTGATAGCTACAAATGATGGTATGTGGGATTGGAATCTACTTACAAATGGAATATATTTGAGTAAAAGATTCTATACAATGGCTGGTTATGAAGACCAAGAATATCCCAATACGATAGAGGAATTTAGAAAAAGAATTCATCCAGATGATGTAACGAATGTTATGAGAAATATTAAAAAAAATATTAATGGAGAAACTAAAAGGTTTTATCTTGAATTCCGTATATTAAAGAAAAATCGGGATTGGCTTTGGGTTCGAGGAAAAGGTACAATTGTTGAGAAAAAGGTTAACAATCAGCCTGTAAGATTTATTGGAACTCTTACAGATATTTCAGAACGAAAGAAGCAAGAAAAAGAACTCTACAATCTTCGTAATTATCTCTCGAATATTATTGATTCTATGCCATCAATTCTAATTGGTGTTGATAGGAAAGGGTATATTACTCAATGGAATTTGGAAGCAGAAAAATCAACAGGATTATCGGCAGTAGATACGGTCGGACAAGCTTTGGAAAAAGTCATTCCAAGATTATCTTCTGAAATACAGCAAATTGAAAAATCAATTAAAACTCGCAAGGAAAATATTTATTCTAAACAAACTCATCAAAAAAACGGAAAAACTATTTATGAAGATATCACCATTTACCCTTTAGTTGCAAATGGAGTGGAAGGTGCTGTAATTCGAATTGACGATGTTACTCAAAAAAATGAAATTGAACAACAACTTTATCAGAGTAAAAAAATGGATGCTATTGGTCAACTTGCCGGTGGTGTTGCTCACGATTTCAATAATATGCTTGCTGGAATAATGGGAGCTGCTCAATTACTGCAAATACCAGAAAGAAATCTTAACAAGAAAAGTTTAGAATTAGTTGAAATGATTTTGAAAGCGACAAAAAGAGCTAATGATTTAACCACGAAATTATTGGCATTTGGCCGTAAAGGTAAAGTTACATCTACTTCTATAAATGTTCATAAAATAATTGACGATACTATTGCTATCTTTAGTCGTACAATTGATAAAAAAATAAAAATTTCAGTTGCTACAAATGCAAAAAATTCTATCGTTATTGGAGATGATTCTGCACTACAAAATTCTCTTCTCAACCTTGGAATTAATGCTTCTCATGCTATGGAAAACGGTGGAGAATTGAAAATTGAGACAAGAAATATTTTCTTAAATGAAAATTATTGCGAAACAAGTTCTTTTGATATAACTCCTAATGAATACATTGAGATTGAAATTCGAGATACAGGGGAAGGAATTTCACCTGAGAATCTACAGAAAATATTTGACCCTTTCTTTACTACAAAAAAACAAGGTAAAGGTACAGGTTTAGGTTTGGCATCAGTTTATGGAACAGTTCAAGATCATCATGGAGCGATAACTGTCTATAGTGAATTAGGAACAGGAACATCTTTTCATTTGCTTATTCCTTGCTCACAAACAGAAATTAAAATGGAGAGAGAAGATGATAACGTTTTGTCTGGTAATGGGCAAATCTTGTTAGTTGATGATGAAGAATTACTCCGATTAACAGGGAAATATACTCTCGAAAATATGGGATATAAGGTTCTTCTCGCAGAAAATGGTTTAGAAGCTGTAGAAGTGTTTCGAGATAATTTTTCTCAAATTGATCTTGTCATTATGGACATGATTATGCCGGAAATGAACGGAAGCGAAGCTTTTTATAAAATGAAAGAAATTGATAGTAAATGCAAAGTAATCATCTCTTCAGGATTCACAAAAGATGAAAATTTAGGAGAGCTAAAGAAAGCCGGACTATCAGGTTTTATTCAAAAACCATTTAGAGATTATGAATTGAGTCAATTGATAGCAGAGATTTTGAAAACTATTTGAGATCTTATCAAATGAAGAATGAAAAATTAGTAGAGTTATCTATAATCTAAATCTGTAATCTATAAATTATACAAATGCCCATTGTCCTTCAAAAACTTGTGTCCTTTTTCAAATTCAGGGTGAACTTCGCTCATTTTATTCCAAAACGCAGAAGAATGATTCATTTCATATAAATGTACTAATTCGTGTACTATCACATAATCTATAGCAAATTGTGGAAGCATTATCAATCTCCAACTGAGATTAATATTTCTGTTTGTATTGCATGAACCCCACCTTTTTGAAGCATTAGAAATCTTTATTTTATTTAATTCTATTGAAAATTTTTCAGCATAAGATAGGGCTTGCGGAATTAAATGAACCTTACTCAATTTTTTATATAAAGCAATAAATGCTTCTTTACCTTGTTTTTGGTAATCTATATTCAATACAAAAGATGAATCATCAAAACTAAGAATAAAATCAGTATTTTCGACAATTTTCAGTGGGTATTTTTCCCCAAAATAAAAGAATTGTTCACCATCAATATATTGCTTTTTCGGAATCTCTTTCATTCTATTTTTTACTTTTTCTTTAGCTTTTAGAATCCAATTTTTCTTTTTAATTAGAATTTTATCCAATTCTTTTAACGATAATTTTTTCGGAATACGGACAATTAACTTACCTTCTTTTGTAATTCTCAAGGACACAGTTTTTCTATTCGATTTTATTAATTGATCTATATAAATTTTTTCCATTTAACGTACCATTATTTGGTCAACAAAAATCCAAGTCTTCCGATTTTTCTTAACAAGTTTTCGATTTTTTGCAACAATTTTTATAAATCTGAAAAAAGATTCTATTGGAAAAACGAAAATTTTTATTGATTTTTTTTCTTGTTGATTACAAATGTTTTGAGAGGAAATTTTTGTCCATTCTAATCCATCTAAAGATTTTTCAATGATAAGATTTTCAGGGAGATAAATTAAATTTGGTATATTTTGTAAAAATGAAATTTCTATTGTTTTTGAAAAAGTTTTCTCTTCCATATCAAGAATCATTTCCACATTTATATCTTCAAATCCAAACCATTTTCCATCACGGAATTTTTTACTTCCTTTCATTCCATCTGTGAGATTATATTTTCCACTTCCTTTATAACTACTTGCCGGTTTTACATTTAATTTTACAGTTTTCCCAATTGCTTTATTAAAGTGAATTGTTTGAATGGTAGGATTTCCATAATGATTCCCTTTAATAAAAATGCTGGCTTTAACCGTACAGATTTTATCAATTTTTATTGGCTCTTTGTAATTGATATATTTACCTTCATCAATAGAATAATGAATTTCTGCTTCAAATATTTCAGATTCAAGTATAATCCTGTAGCCATATTTTTCAGAAAATTCTGGGATTATTTCGATTTTTGATGAACCTTTACAATAATTTATCCCAAGATTTTGAAGTCGAATAAAATGTGTTTGCATCCTCTTTTGAAAATCATGCCAGTTCCGATTGTTTTTTGATGTCCAGACAACTTCAGCCAAAGCACACATTCTCGGAATACTCATATATTCAGCGTGTGAAGGAGTTTCAATCCATTCTGTCCATACATTTCCTTGTGCTCCTATAATATGTTTTGATTGTTCAGCAGTCAATATTTCAGGAATCGGCTCGAAAGAATAGACTTTTTTTAGAGAAGTATATCCGCCAATAGCTTGTGGCTCTGTTTCCGCATCGCTCTGATAATGGTCAAAATAACAATGAGTTCCCGGAGTCATAATGACATCATGTTCTTGTTGAGCAGCTGAAATTCCTCCTTCAATTCCTCGCCAAGACATTACAACAGCTTTTGAAGCTAAACCACCTTCAAGAATTTCATCCCACCCAATCATTTTTTTATTCTTGGAAATCAGAAATTTCTCAATCCGTTTGATAAACCAACTTTGTAATTCAAACTCATCTTTTAGACCTTCATCTTTAATTCTTTTTTGACAACGAGGACAGATTTTCCAATTAGATTTATCTACCTCATCGCCTCCGATATGAATGAACTTTGATGGAAATAATTCAATCACTTCGGAGAGAACATCTTTAATGAAAAGAAAAACTTCCTCTTTTCCTGCGCAAAAGATGTCCTTATTCGGCCAGTAAGAACCGGTTGCTACATAAAATTTCCCTTCAAAACATGCAAGTTCCGGATAGGCAGATAGAACTTCTAAAGTATGTCCGGGCATTTCTATTTCAGGAATAATTGTAACATTCCTCAATTGTGCATATTCAATAATTTGTTTAATTTCTTTTTGTGTATAGAATCCTCCGTAAGTTGCTTTGTCGTTTTCAGTTGCTGAATCTCTATTTCTCCAAGGTTGAGTTTCATTGTCCACTCTCCAAGCCGATATTTCTTGCAATTTTGGATATTTTTTTATCTCAATTCTCCATCCGTTATCATCGGTTAAATGCCAATGGAAAACGTTCATTTTGTGCATTGCGATATAATCAATGTATTTGTAAATAAACTCTTTCTGGAAAAAATGACGCGAGACATCAAGATGCATTCCGCGATATTTAAAACGTGGTTCATCATTTATTGAACAACACGGAATCTTTATTTCGGTACAAGAAAATTTGTCTTTGTAGATTTCAGTTGGGAGCAATTGTAAAATAGTCTGAAAAGCATAAAAAATTCCGGCTTTTGAAGTTGCTTTAACAACAATATTTTTTTGGGAAATTTCAATGGAATACCACTCTTTAGCAAGTTTAGCACCGTCTATTTTCATTAATAAAAAGCAATTAATTTCTTCTTCTGTGAAAGAAGTTTTCGCAAGTTGAATTATTCCAAAGTTAGAAATAGTTTCTGAAATTTTATCTTTCATCAACGATGCCAGATCAATAAATTCTTGATGATTAAATAAGATAGAGGTCTTATCATTAATAGTAAAATAGCCGGAATTCTTTTTATAAAATTTCGGTTTTGGGATAATATTCATTATTTTGCTCCATAATTATAAATTTGCAAATAGACACTCTTTCCCTATTTTTTTAAAATTCCATATACACTAATTTTTATTTTACGAACGAGTATTTATGTTATTTTAGTACCTGAACAAAAAGGATTTTTTTAACCATGAAGAACAGAAATTCAGGAAGAAAGATCAATTGGGAAATTATTTATTTTTCAGCTACATAGAAGCGACATCTATGTAGCCCAATGCGTAAGCGTTGGATAAAAATAAAAAGAGAATCAAGCTACAGAGTAGCGACAAGAAAAGTTAGAAAAAGTTAGTTTTCGTTCATGTACTATTTTAGTAATAACATTTTGTGTGTCAAATTGAATATTATTGCAATAGAG
>JAOZMQ010000462.1 GCA_029934195.1 Candidatus Cloacimonadota bacterium
AAAAAGGTTCAGGCACAGCTTCAATTGTAACAATTAGTTCGCTATCAATTGATGCAACTCTAATTTCCGCAATGCCATCGGAAGTTGACATTGAACTCCTATCAATTTTTACATTAATAGTAGCATTGTTTAGCCCGGTAGTTTTCGAGATAGAAACCCATCCTGTTCCACCAGATATTTCGTTAATATAATTTGTCCAGTAAAGCATTGTTCCAGTTTCTAAATTTATAATATCAAAATTTAAGGAATTTAAATCGAAAGAGAAATCAAGTTTTTTCGGAGTAACATCAAAATTAAGTTGTGGTTCACGAACTATTCGGAACCCGATATCAATATCCGAAACAGACTGATTCCAAGGAGCTCTCGCGGAAAGATTAGGAAACATTTTCGGAGAATATGCCCAGCTGCCTCCACGCAAAACTTTGTTAGTTCCACCGACAAGAAATGTCGATGGCAATCGACAAATCGGGTCGATTGAAGAACTATTAGTGTAAAATTTTGGGTTATACCAATCATCGCACCATTCAGCAACATTTCCAATAACATCAAAAATACCGTTTGCGTTTGGAGAAAAATTTCCTACCTGGGTTGTGCAAGGATATAAAGAATCATTTTCATAATCAAAAGAATCCACGCTTTTAAAAATGTTACAATTTTCATAAACCAAATTTTGTCCCCAAGGAAAAGCGTTAGAATAATTTCCGCCGCGAGCAGCAAATTCCCATTGTGCTTCTGAAGGCAGATGATATCCGGAATTAGTTTCTCCGATAATAGACCAATCACATTCCCAGGTGTTTGTGGAATAGATAGGCACAAGCAAATCACGTTCGGAAAGATAATTGCAAAATAAGGCTGCCCCAAACCAAGTTACGTTTACCATAGGATGATTAGATTTTGAAATCGGATTAGGCGACCAAACTCCTCCGGATTCAGCAATAATATTTCCAATAATCGGCAGCCAAACAAGCGGTTTAGACTCTGCACCGGAAAAATTTATAACACCATTACAAAGAATACCAGCACCATTTTCCGCAGCCGTTTGATAATTAATCCAAGAACTTTTATTATTAAGAAAGTTACAATATTCTTTTATTGTAATTTCGTTTTTAGAGATAAAAAAGCTATGGGAAATAGTAACAAAATGTTGCGGAAGTTCATCAGAATCTACCGGAGCCCGAGCATCAAAATTACCTCCCATAAGAAAAGATCCAGGGTTGATTAAAACTTCTGCATTAGTAGTTATTACAGTTATTAATAAAATAAAGATAAATTTTTTCATAATAATTAAAAGTTACTCGAAAAATTTTGCGATAGCCAAATTCCCCTCTTGAGAGGGGGGCCGTTTCGCAGCGGGGTGTGTTTCCTCGCTAAAACTTTTACTTTTCCCCCTTTTTATTATTTTTTTGGTGTATTTTAATAGATTTTCGCATGAAACACACTCCGGCACTGTCGTGCCACCCCTCTCGAGAGGGGATTTTTTGTTGCTGCGCAACAATATTAATTTGCTCCATAAATTTATGGCATAAAATAATAGCCGTATAATTCATTTTTAGGTTTCGGTTGTAAATTTTTCAAATCGTTATCCGGTGTCCAACTCGGAGGCACAAGAATAGAGTAACCTAAAACAGTCGGCGTAATCGTTTCGTTAACAGTAAATTCCCAAACCATTGCATTAGGTTCATACACCGGAGGAATTCTCCAATCAGGCAGAAAACTACTAATGCTGCTTTCTGACCCGTCAAACGGCGCTGGCAAGAAATATTCTTCTACAGAACCATAATCGCATCTCCATCCCCGATAATTCCATTCCCACGGATAATTTCCAAGCGGAGCGAAAGAAGTATATCCCGGTGGTGGTTCAAGAATGTTATCATGGCGGTTAAACGCGAGCAGATGACAAATATAGCTCCAACCAATTCCGGTCGAAAAAGTTAAATCTCCCGGTCTGCATCCCATCATAAAATCGTTTGCGAGAATCGCTTTTGCGAGATAATTTGAGTTACCGGAAACTGCAAAAGCATGAAAAAGACGTTTAGAACGACGCTGTTGAGTGCTTCCGCCCCATGCAGAATGTCCGGCAACATTTCTATACGGATTATTTTCAGCCGTGCTTACAGAACCGTTAGCATAATTAATTATCCAATTGCTACAAATGTTAATTATACTAGAGTTGATCGCCGCCGGATGCGTAAAAGCAGCGACAAAAGCACCTCCGTAAAAAGAACTAGTGTCATCATAATCAAATCTTTCAAACCCATTAGATCCATTAACAATATCAGCGTATTTTTGTTCGCCGGAAGCAAGATACAAATAAAAAGGAGCCATCCAAAAAAAAGGACCTACTTCTCTATTATCTCTTGGGAAAAAGTCTTCCGGCTGTTCATACCGAAATTCTCGCAATCTGTAAATATAAGAGTGATAATTATTATGAATATATTTTTCCGAGCGAGCGAAATTTGACCAGACATATTCGTTAGTAGAACTTTCTTTATATTCTTGAATTTTCGGTTCAAAATCTGCAAGAATGGCATCCATAGAATCCGAATCTCTGCGCATTGGCAGCCAGTAGGAAATATTTCTTATTCTACTTTTTTCGCTGTAAGCAAACTTATAAGCTTTTTTAGCCGAATCCAAATAATCATCCGCCAAAGCAGCATCGTAAGGTCTCACAACATAAGAAAAAAGAGCAGCGCCGGCAGCATACATAACCGATCCCTG
>JAOZMQ010000083.1 GCA_029934195.1 Candidatus Cloacimonadota bacterium
TTCTATTTATCGTAATAATCAGCGAGTTCAGTGTTCAAGATTCCTTATAAATTATATCAAAATCATTCTTTAAAAGTAATAATTCTACCACAGTTTTCACAACTAAGAAGTTTTATTTTTTCTTTAACTTCAATTTCCATTTGTGGTCTTAGCTTGAATCCACATCCACTACAAGCTGAATGCTCGTCGAGAAAAACAACAGCTTTTCGATTTTTATTCTTGATAAGCAGTGCATAACGGTTAACAATATTTCTTGGTAAAGTTTTTCCAAGGTTATTTCTTTTTTGTTTCAAATCATTAATCTCTATTTCTACAAGACCAATCTTCTTTTTTAACTTATCTTCATTATTTTTAAGAGCTTTTTTAGCTTCATTGAATTGTTTCTTTGCATCATCTTTAATATCTTTCAACTTGGTTTCATTTTCCATCAAAGCTAAAATCTCATCATCAATTTCAGCATTTTTCTTTTTTAAATGAGTAATTTCATTATTCAAAGCTTTATATGGTTTATTATCTTTGATCGTCTCCATTTGCTTAAGATATTTAATTATTTGTTCCTTATTGGTCTCAATTAATATTTCATTAGATTTTTGAGTTTTCAAATTATTTTCAAGGTTTTTTTTGGATAATTCTACTGCTTCAGTTGCTTTCTCCAAGTTCTCATTTAAGTCGTGCAAATCTTGCGGTAATTGTTTTTTTACGATCTCTTTATCTGCAATCTGATCATCATAATTCTGCATTTGTATAAGTACATCTAACTGATTCATTTCTTTTACTCCTTAAACAATAAACTAATATCAAACGATTTGTAAGAATGTGTAATTGCTCCTGTTGAAATATAATCAACTCCGGTTGACGCAATAGCACTAATTGTATCAAGTGAAACATTTCCGGAAGCTTCTAACTCTAATTCTCCATTATTTTCATCAACAGCCTTTTTCATATCCACAATTGACATATTATCTAACATAACTCGATCTACTTTTGATGCAATTGCTTCTTGAAGTTCTTGCAAATTGGTTACTTCTACTTCTATTTTATACGCTGTATTTCTCTTTTTAACTCTCTTTACCGCTTCTGTAATAGAACCAGCTGCACGAATATGGTTTTCTTTTAACATTATCATATCATACAATCCAAATCTGTGATTATATCCTCCTCCAACACGAACTGCATATTTCTCCAATTCTCTTAACATTGGTGTGGTTTTTCGAGTATCCAATAGCTTTGCCTGAAAAGGTTTTATTTTTGAAACAAATTTATTTGTTAAAGTTGAAACTCCGGATAATCGTTGAAGAAAATTCAAAGCCACTCGTTCAGCTTTTAGAATTGAAGAGGCACTTCCGGTAATCTTTGCTATGTGATCACCTTTATGCAATAAGTCTCCATCTTTTTTATAATTGATAAATTTAATCTTTGGATCTACAGTAGAAAAGACTGCAAAAGCAATATCAAGTCCAGAAAGAATTCCATCATCTTTAGAAACAAGAAACGCTTCTATATATTCTTGATTGACAGCTAAATATTCTGTTGTTACATCTCCATGTTTAATATCTTCTTCAAGACTTAACTCAATTAATTCATTTATAGTCATATATCCTCTTTAAAATAAAAAAAGCACTTGTCTATAAAGACAAATGCTTTCAATCGAAATATCTATGGCTGTTTATACTTATCAATTGAAGCATAAAACAAACTCCTTCTTTTTTTTTCTAAAAAAAAATATTCCATATTTATGTCAATTCTTTATTCTAAATAAAAAATTAATTGCAGGAAAACACACAATTGAGTGGTCTGGTAAAAACGAAAAAGGTCAACAATGTAGCTCTGTTCTTTACTTCTATAAATTAAAAACAAAAAACAAGAAACACTACAATCAGAAGTTTCTGTAAAAATAATTGATGATGAATTGATTTTCTCTACCAAAGGAAATCTTTATGGATTTGAAGTAGAAATTGGAAATATGGATATCACAAAATTTGAAACAGAAATGTTATCATCAATTAATGGAAATAAAGTCAGTTCCGGCATTTTCTTTTACAAATTAGAATCCAAATCTGGTGTGCAGGTTCAGAAATTGTTATTGCTCAAATAGTATCTGAACGAAAAGTCAAAATTCTGAGACCTTCTCAATGGTTAGACTTTTCAGATTTAACCATCTGTTTATGAAGGAACGCACGCAGACGGGTGATTAAATTTATAGTAATTTCTTATAATAGAAGTCAATTCTTGTTTTAGTAATTTTTTTTCCCTGTCATTTTAGATAACTTAATGAGGGTTTTGTGGTTTTTTTGAGCAATTATGATGCTTTAATCGTGATGTGATTCTCAAATATATGTGTCATTTGCAATAAATATTAAAATAAATTAAATTTTTTTTTCATTCTTAACTGTTTGCAATAAAAGAAGTAAGGGGATTTAAATCTGAAAGTAGTAAAAAAAACACACCTGTTTTGAAATTTATTCTTGACACAAAAGCTATAAGGATAATTATAGCAATCCTCACACCCTACATAAAATGCCCTCCTAAGTGGAGGAAACAGCGCCCGTTGTTTCCTCCACTTTCTTTTTGGGAAAATTCATTATTCAATGTTAATTTGAAAATGTTATTTCTTGACAGTGACTAACTATTGGCATTCAAAGTTATGTTTTATAAAATCTATATTGAGGATAAAATGCCATATAACGAATTATTTTTTAAAAGAGCTTTTGACTTAGCTGAAAAAGGAAGAGGCAAAACATCTCCAAATCCCTTTGTTGGAGCTGTAATCATTAAAGACAATAAAATTGTAGGAGAAGGATATACACAACCTTGTGGTTTAGACCATGCTGAAATTCAAGCATTAAAACAAGCAAAACATTTAGCAAAAAATGCAGAAATGTATGTAACCTTAGAACCTTGTTCACATTTTGGTAAAACACCTCCTTGTGTAGATGCTATAATTAAAGCTGGAATAAAAACAGTATATGCCGGAATCAAAGATCCAAATTTACTGGTAAATGGAAAAGGGTTTAAAAAATTACGAGAAGCAGGAATCAAAGTTGTGGATGGAATTTGGGAAAGGAAAATCACAAAACAATTAGAGTATTTTATAAAATATATCCGTAAAAAAATTCCATTTGTAATTATGAAAAATGCTGTAACTTTAGACGGGAAGATAGCAACTGAATCTAATGATTCCAAATGGATTACTGGAGAAAAGTCAAGGGAAGAAGTTCACAAATTAAGAAATGAAGTTGATGCAATTATTACAGGAATTGGAACTATAAAAGCTGATAATCCGTTTTTTAATGTGCGTCTGGAAAATGTAAAAAAAAATAATCCTGTCAGAATTATCCTTGACAGTGAATTGGAAATTTCTCTTGAATCAAATATTGTTCAAACAGCATCTGAAATTAAAACTATAATTTTTAAAAGTAGCCAAAACATAAATTATGAAAGGATGAATCTTCTTAAATCAAAAGGATTGCAGATTGAAACATTACCAGCTGTAAATGGGTTTCTTGATTTACACGAATTATTGGTTTTTCTTTATAAAATGAATTTTTATGTTGTAATGGTAGAAGCTGGACCAAAAATATCGTCTTCATTTTTAAAAGAAAACCTTGTTGATAAGATTCATTATTATCTTGCTCCAAAAATTTGTGGTGGAACTAAATCTGTTTTCAACAACATTAATATTGATAAAATGTCAGATTCAATAGAATTGGATATTGTTAGCTTAGATAAATTAGAAAATGACTATCGGTTGATTGCTTATATAAAAAAATAAATAAGGAGTGTTTGTATGTATGTTTTAAAAAATGCAAAAATTTATACTGTGGAAAATGGAATCATAGAAAATGGTTCCATTTTAATTAAATATGGGAAAATTGAAAGAATTGGAAAAGAAATTGAAATTCCAGCTAATATTCCTATTTATGATTTGAAAGGAAAATCTGTAACACCGGGATTTATTGATGCTCATTGTCATGTTGGTGTTTTTAATGAAGGTACCGGTGAACCCGGAAATGATGGAAATGATTATAGTAAACCTGTGACCGCTGAAGTAAAAGCTGCTGATGGTATTTATCCTGAAGATGAAGGATTTCTTGATGGTATTGAAAATGGAGTCACGACAATGTGTGTTGCTCCGGGAAGTGCAAATGTAGTAGGCGGGCAAATTGCTGTTGTGAAACCCAAAAGCAAAATACTTGAAGAAATGTTGATTACCGATTATGTTGGACTAAAATGTGCATTTGGAGAGAATCCAAAAAGAGTTTATGGGGAAAGACACATTATGCCGACAACTCGTATGGGAGTAGCGGCAGTTTTAAGAAAAGCACTTCACGATGCCAAAAATTATCAAGCTCTCAAAGAATTCAAATTGAATCAAAAACCTGAAGAAGGAAAACCTGTTGAACCTTTTAAAACAGATTTTATCAATGAAGTTTTTTTACCAATTCTAAAAAAACAAAAACCACTCAGAGCACATGCTCACAGAATGGATGATATTCAGACAGCAATTAGAATAGCCAAAGAATTTGATATAAATATTGTTATTGAACACTGTACGGAAGGTTATAAAATAGCTGATTTCCTCGCAGAAAAAGGAATTCCAATAATAATTGGTCCATTAAATGGAACTCGTCCAAAAGTTGAATTAAAAGATATGACTCTTGATGCTCCAAGAATCCTTGAAGAAGCAGGAGTAAAATTTGCTGTAATGACAGATTCGCCGGTAGAAAGAAGTGGTGCTCTTTTTGATGATGTGAGACTATTTATAAGAAAAGGGCTTTCAGAAGAGATGGGTTTGAAATCAATAACTTCTATACCGGCTGAAATTCTCGGATTAAGTGATCGTTTAGGTTCAATTGAAATTGGAAAAGATGCCGATTTGAATGTTTTTGATGGCAATCCATTTGATTTCCGTTCTAAAATCTCTGCTGTAACTATTGAAGGTAAATTAGTTTTTGGGGGATTCGATGAGTAAATTAATGGTAAGTGTTTCTGGGGTTAGAGGTGTTTTTGGAGAAACGATTACACCGGAAATTGTCGCAAAATTTTCTGCACATTTTGGGGTTATTAGAAATCGGGGTAAAATAGCAGTTGGACGAGATTCGAGAACTACCGGTGAGACTATGTTTTATGCTGTTATTTCTGGCTTAATGAGTGTCGGATGTGAAGTTATAGATTTGGGACTTGTCTCTACACCAACTATTCTTCTTGCAGTTGAACAAGATGAAACTATTTCCGGTGGAATTTGTATTACAGCTTCTCATAATCCTGAACAATGGAATGCTATGAAATTTGTTTCCGGTAATGGAATGTTTTTATCGCCGGAAGAAGCAGATTCTTTTATAAAATCATTGGACACAAAAATTGAATATGCAAATTGGCAAAATATTGGGAAAAGATCTTATGCTTTAACCTCTATCGACCGCCATATTTATAAGATTGTTAATATCCCATATATTGATGAAAATAGCATTCAAAAAAGAAAATTTAAAGTTGTTATTGATTCTGTAAATGGGGCAGGTGGTTTAATTTCTCCATTACTTCTTAGAACATTTGGTTGTGAAGTTATTGAGATTAATAGTGAACCAACCGGATATTTTGCCCATTCTCCGGAACCTTTGAATAAAAACTTAAAACAGCTTGAAGAAGCCGTAAAAAAACATAACGCTGATATTGGCTTTGCCACCGATCCCGATGTGGACAGACTTGCAATTGTTAATGAAAAAGGGCAAGCGATTGGTGAGGAATTTTCTCTTCTTTTATGTGAAAAATATATTCTTAGTAAGCGTAAAGGAGATATCGTTACAAATCTTTCATCCTCAATGGCATCAGAAGATATTGCAAATGAATTTGGGGTAAAAGTTCATCGTACAAAAGTTGGTGAAATAAATGTTGGCATAAAAATGAAACAACTTTTGAGCCCAATTGGTGGTGAAGGAAATGGCGGAATTATCTGTCCTGATGTTCATTACACAAGAGATGCTCCGGCTGGCATGGCTTTAATTCTTGCTTATATGGAAGAATCAAAAAAATCCGTCAGCGAATTAGTTGCAGAGATTCCACATTATTATTTTGCTAAAGATAAAATTATCGTTGCTCCGGAAAGTCTTGATCAAATAATGATTAATGCTGATAAATTAGCTGAAAACAAAAATATTGATAGAACAGATGGGATAAAAATTATTGAGAAATCTCATTGGATTCATATTAGAAAATCCGGAACTGAGCCAATTGTAAGAGTATATGTTGAAGCAAAATCTGTTGAAATTGCAAATCAAATTTGTAAAGATACGATACAAACTTTGACAAAAATATAATCCGTTTCTGAATAGAATATTTTACCGGAAATTGTAATAGAAATTATACCATTTCCGGTTTAAATTTTTATTCACCAATTATTTTCAATAAAACTCTTTTTCGTCTTTTACCATCAAACTCGCCATAAAAAATCTGTTCCCAAGGACCAAAATCAAGTTTTCCTTTTGTAATGGCAACAACAACTTCTCTTCCCATTATTGTTCGTTTAAGGTGAGCATCCGCATTATCTTCGTAACCATTATGTTCATATTGACTATATGGTTTTTCAGGTGCAAGTTTTTCTAACCATTTTTCATAATCATTATGCAGTCCGTGTTCATCATCATTGATAAAAACAGATGCTGTAATATGCATGGCATTTACAAGACATAAACCTTCTTGAATTCCACTTTCCATTATGGATTTTTCTACATCTGTTGTAATATTGACAAGTTGTCTTCTTTTTGTTGTATCAAACCATAATTCTTTTCTGAATGATTTCATAATTACCTCATTTTTAGAGCATTTCTATCAAAAAATTCTGTCAATTTACGATTAAAATCAGTTAGAATTTTTTTATTAATAGTCCGGTAACATCGTTCTTGAGCTTCCTCATAAGAAATATGTCCTTCTCTTCCTTTCTCGAATATAGTTAACAATGAAACTCCATTTTGGTTTTCAAGGTTCAAAGATAGAGTCCATCTTATAAATTTTTGATCTCTGTTCAATTCAACTTTATCAAAGGAAATTTCACCGGTAATTGAAAGAACTGCATTTTTTGATATTGTAAAGCCTTCTTTACTCAAATAGGATTCAATATTTTTTCCTACTTTCCCTAAATTATCATTTTTAATTGATACTGAAAAAGATATTTTTTTTGCTACCTTTTGAAGTTGTGAAATTATCTCATCATGAGAATAATCGAGAGAAATCATGTTTTTGGTATCAGAAGAAATTATGCTTAATTGCTCAAGTAAAATTTCATTTTTCAAGCTAAGCAATGAAGCAATATTCAAAATTGAATACTTTTCTATCAGGTCTGTTTCTTGTTCATTTTTTGATAAATAAAACTTAATTGAATCATTAATCTTTTGTATTTTTTCTTCATAAATATCAGCCGTTTTAAATCTGTCAATGTATGCTAAAACATACACCATTCCTAATTTATCCGTATAATATTCTGCAAAATTAATATTAAACAAAGTTTGTTCAGAATCTATTTGTACCTGCTTATTCATTTCTGTTTCAGATTCAGAACTTGTTTCTTTTGAGCTTGTTACTTCTTTAAATCGTTCTCTGAATGTATTTTCAACAGAGATTTTAGATTCAAAAATTCTTGATAAACCTGCTTGTGCATTAGCTTCAGCTTCTCGTTTTGTTGAACCATCTCCAATTGAAGTAAGAAATAATTGATTAGGATGGTTAATACTTGGATTTTGTATCCAATCCGGTTTATTATGTTTTGTTTTTTTTGCAGATAATATTGTTGTTATTGCAAGTAACAGCAGAATGTAGAATAGAATTTTTTTTATCTTCATTATTAGTCTCCTGTTTGTTTTTTTAATGAAAAAGAAGCATCTTGAATATTCCAAAATGCTTCTTTTTATTAATTTAGATAGAAAGATTCAATAAGATTTAACTCATTTCTTTTTAGATCTTTCTCTCCGACATTATCAACAAATAGTTTTGTATTATTTTTCCCAAAATATTCAATTTGAATGTTATGAATTCCTGGGGTAACTTCAATTTCTCCAATCATTCCGTCTGATGGAAAGAATCTTCCAATTCGTAAATCTGCATTTTCAGTTGAATCTACAGCAATATCAGTTGCCAATCTTGCAGCAAACCCTAAAAGTGGATTTGAAATATTCTCGGTCATTCTTTCTTTTCCTTTTTCAGCAAGAAGACCTTTGGTGACAGTTCTGATAATTGTTTTCAGATAGATAATTGGCTCTTTAATTTTATAAGATTCAACAGCCACATTCTCAATATCTTCTATTAATTGCAATTCTCCAGCGATTTTTCCATCAACAATTATCTTAATATTTTTCACATCTGTTCCTCTACGAACCATTTTAGGAAGAGAAAATTTAAAATGATATCCTTCCTTTACTTCTGGCCAAGAAATTGTGTCTAATTCTTTAAGCTGTTGATTTCCACGAGGATTTTCTTTAGTTGTAGCGATAACAATTAAATCCTTTTCTGTGTGTACATAAAGAACATTTGCTTTCTTATCTGGACTTTGTCCTATAAAACTAACAATATTTAATTTAGCATTACTGGATTTCTTTAAAGAAGTTTCAATATTTGGTTCTGCAAAATCATAAATTTGTCTCTGTAATTTAAAGGCTTCAGTAATTTTTTCCTTATCAATTCTCGCATCATCTAATTTGCCTTCAGTCCGATAAATTAAAAGGCTCAAATATCTTCCAAGTGCTGAATTATGGAATTTATTTTTTGCAGGTTTCATCTTCTTTTTACTATTTTTTGAAGAATTATAACCATCAGCTAACTTTTTATATTTATCGGAAAGAAGATTTAATTTATTATTAATTCTTCGGATTTCAACAAAAGCTGAATCAAAATTTTCTAAAGCAAGATAATTCATTGCCTTGAAAATATTGAGATAAATATCTTCATAATCTTCACCAGAATATTCCATAACGTTATCATTAACGATTAAGGATAATGCAGCTTTTGAAATGCTTTTTGAGAATAATTCTTCAATTGAATTTTCTGCTTTTGTTAGCATTTCATTACTTTTTTTGTATTCTTTATTATAATGATAAAGCATACCTAAATCGAGATAATACAAAACTCTATCTTTCTTTGAATAGAAACTATCTTTAGATGTTTCTAATTGGATAATAGCACTGGCAAAATCACGAGCTTCTATTTTTTCCTGAATTCCGATAAAATGCTCTTTATGACTTTTCATAGAAGCACAACCAAAAGAAATCATCAAAACCATTGATATAAAAGTAATTCTAATGATCTCGTTAGTTCGTTTTATTGATTTTTTATACATGATCAATTCTACCATTTTGTTTTTTTTCTATTGAGAACTTTTTTAATTTTCTTAGTACCAACCCAAACTTTTTCGTTTGTTTCAATATTAATGAGTTCCATATCTGTTTGGTAATAAATAACTTTCATTCCTTCAATTGCATCTTCAATTGATTTAACACTACCTTTTAGCATAAAATCTGCACCTGTTTCAGCAGCAAGTCTTTTTGCGGTTTCTTCCGAAGCATGAGTTTGTTGCTCCATTCTTTCACTTCTAATTTCTTCTCTTTCTCGATTGTTTGCAACAAATTTAATTCTTCCACTGTTAATAAGTTCTGCCTCAATACTTTTTGTAAATACTTCTGTATCAATATGCTCCGAGCTTTTATTTCTTACTCTGCCTACAATAAGGGTTGGTTTTTTACCCATTTCTTGTTTAAAATCATCAATCCATGATTTTCTAAAAAGATCATTGATCATTTGTTCTGCAACTAATCTTGAATCTGTGTCATTCCATCTTCCACTCAAATCAATTTGTTCATCAGCAGCTGTTCTTTGAACCCGTGCTACAGAAGTACTTGTAGCACAACCTCCAAATAATATTGATAACAGTGCAATTGATACGATTTTTGAAAGCCAATTTGTTTTCATTTTATCCTCCATTTTTTTTGTTTAAAAAAGAAACTATATGTTTAATTGTCACGGAATTTTTATTTTTTTTTATATAAACGATACAATTTGTTTAAATAGTACTTGAACGAAAACTAACTTTTCCCAAATTTTCTTTTTTTGTCGCTACTCTGTAGCTTAGTTTTCTTTTTTTTCTTTACCCAACGCTAACGCATTGGGCTACATAGATGTTGCTTC
>JAOZMQ010000463.1 GCA_029934195.1 Candidatus Cloacimonadota bacterium
TCAAACCGTTAATGAAAGTGATGAGGTTACTCTTGATGGTTCAGATTCGGAGGATCCAAATGGAGATGACATAATATATCTTTGGACTGCTCCGGAAGAAATTACGCTTAGTGATTCTTCTTTGGTAAATCCAACATTTACTGCTCCTGATGTAATGGAAGATACAATATATGAAATTGAACTCGTTGTATTTGATGGAGTGATGTATTCTGAATCAGATTATGTTCTAATTACAGTTATAGCAGATAATAATCCTCCTATAGTTTCTTATCCAATTGCAGATCTAAATGTAGATGAAGATTTTGCTACTCCAATAGTAATTGATCTTGATAATCATTTCTCAGATCCAGATGGTGATGAACTTTCTTATGAAGTCTCTCTAAGTGATAATAATGTAAATGTTATATTGGTTGATAGTTTATTGACAATTACTTCAATAGAGAATCTATATGGTTCGACAACAATTACAATTACTGCAAATGATAATATGACGGACTTATTACAAACAAATAGAGCTACAATAACAGATACATTCGTTGTAAATGTTGCTCCTGTAAATGATGCTCCGATAGCTAATGCTGGTGATGATCAAAGCGTTAATGAAGGGGAATCGGTTACATTAGATGCTTCTAATTCATCAGACCCTGATGTAGGTGATATTATTGAAGCATATCTCTGGACTGCTTCGGGTGGGATTGTTCTTGATGATCCAACAGCAAGTGAACCTACATTTACAGCACCGTCTGTATTGGTAGCAACAGAGTTTGAATTTACTCTTATCGTCTTTGACGGAGAGTTATGGTCAGATGTTGATGAAGTTGTTATTACTGTTCAAAATGTTAATAATCCTCCAATTGTTTCAGTTCCAATTCCTGATATGACACTTGTGGAAGATTTTACAACTGAAACTATTGAGTTGAATGACCATTTCACAGATCCGGAGAATGATGATCTTACTTATACAATTGAATATAATAATGAAGAAATTACTGCTGAAATTGATGGTTCAACTCTTACATTAACTCCAGAAGATGATTGGAATGGAACAACTTCAATTACTATTACTGCTGATGATCTTTATGGTAGTAGATATCAAGTAAGTGATTCTTTTGATGTAACGATTACTCCTGTAAATGATGCTCCTGTTTATTCGACAATTGATGATATCACAGTTGAAGAAGATTTTACTATTGCACAAATTATTGATTTATCAGACTATTTCACTGATGTTGATAATGAAGTTCTTGCTTATTCAGTAGAATTCAATGAAGAAGAAATTGATATTCAATTAGATAATGAGATTCTAACAATTAATTCAGTTACAAACTGGTATGGTACTTCTGAAGTTACCATAACTGCAAGTGATGGAGAAAGTACGACAAGAATGGGCTTGAAAGATGGAATAAGTAGAGCTTCGGTTGTGGATACTTTCAATGTTATTGTAACGCCAGTTAATGATGCTCCTTATCTTGCTGTATCAATTCCTGATTTTGTAGATATTGATGAAGATTTTGAGCCATTTACAATTGACCTTAATGATTTCTTTGTAGATCCTGATGGCGATGATTTATTATATACTACAGAATTCAATACAAATGCTCTTGATATAACTATTGCAGAAAGCATTGTTACGGTTAATTCAATTCCTGATTGGTTTGGATTAACTGAAGTTACTATTATTGCAGATGACGGTCAAGATGTTACAAGAGCAAGAAGCAGAAAATCACTTAAAAATTCTGATAGCAGAGATGAAGTGAGTGAAAGCTTCTATGTTCAAGTTAATTCAATTAATGATGCTCCAGTGATTGATACTTGGTTACCTGAGAATGATACTATTTTAGTTTCAATAGCAGAAACGATTGACTTCTCTGTAACTGCACATGATGTTGATAGTGAATTGGATTATCGTTGGAAAATTAATGGTATTATGCAAGAAGCATATACAGATTCATTTACATATAATGTTACAATGTCTGGTACTTTTGTTATTACAGCTTGTGTTCTTGATGAAGAATTTGAAGTAAATCGAGAATGGACTATTGTGAGTACAGTTGATAATGATAGTCCGGAACTAAATTATGTAACTAAACTTAATCAAAATATGCCAAATCCGTTTAATCCTACAACAACTATCAGCTTTGAAATGAAGAATGAAGGACAAGCAAAAATTGATATTTATAATGCAAAAGGTCAGCTTGTGATAGTTCTTATAGATGGAGAAGCAAAAGTTGGTTTAAATGAAATAATCTGGAATGGTAAAGATCAGAACAATCGTAAAGTTGGTTCAGGTGTTTATTTCTATAGATTAACTACAAAAGATTATAGTGAAATCAAAAAAGCAATCATGCTCAAGTAGGTTTGTTATAATAGATTAAAATTCTATCTTGTATAGAATGAATAGCCGGATTCTTTCGAGAATCCGGTTTTTTTGAACAAAAGGAAAGTAACCATCTTGGTTACTTCTGTATAAAATATAATTAAGCAGGTAGCCACCATTTAAATGGGAGAAATAAACAATCAACCTTTGTGTTTTTCCCTTTGCGATGAAAGAAATTCACCTGTTTGACAACCTTCACGCGCTGAGATTGTTCTTTCGTAGTTAATCTTTTTTTAAGGAGAATCTTATGAAAAAATATTTAGTTTTTTTATCATTTCTAATCGTTTTTGTGTCATTATTTCCCCGTCAAAATACTGAATTCCATAAGGGAATCTT
>JAOZMQ010000464.1 GCA_029934195.1 Candidatus Cloacimonadota bacterium
AGAAAGACTTGAATCGCAACTAATGGAAATGAGCGTGATTCTAGAATGACGGCAAAGGTTAATTAATGATTGTGAATCAGCCTTTATTAATACTATCCGTTTTGTTTTGATAATATTTGAATAAAATTCCTTGAGGAGCAATTTCTTTCACATTGTGAGTTTCTTCTTTATGCATATTATTTTCATCAATAATTTTCCCTTCTGGGTAAGTTGACAAATAGATTTTTTGAATTTCACCCTCATTTTTATTATAATAATCACTTAAATTTTCAAAAAGAATATGGTATCGTTTCTTAAAGTTATCCCCGATAATTTCAATACTGGGAATTTTGAGAGAGGTAATAAATGATTCTATATTTTCAAGGTTAAATTTATTTTCTTTAGAAAAAGTGTAATCCAATTGAATTTCAAATTTCTTTTGAGAAGATAAAAAACAAAAATTAAAACAATCATCTTTTGTAAAAGCTACAGCATCTTCCCACCATTCCCAAAAAGAATCAAGTTTATCTGCAGACGGATAGAAATCACCACCTTTATATTTCATCAATTGGAACTCTTTTCCATTGAAACGATAGGATTTTAACTTATCGCCATCAATAAAGAAGAGAAATTTCTTCGTTAAATCATTGCTCATTTATTATCTCTGCTAATTTGTTTCATTTCAAAAACTTTGTCTTCAATTTCATTATTATTCATTTCAGGATTCAATTCTTTTAATGTCTCTGAAATAACAGAAAAATATTTTTTATTTTCAGTAATAGAAAGATTTCCTTTTAGATATTCTCCGAAATCTAAGTTCATATCATTTGATGTGAATCGTTCAAGAAAAGATTTTGTTTCAATAGAAGATAATTTTTGTAATCCTGCTTCCACCCAAAAATCAACCGGAATATCTTCTTTCAATTCCATTTTTTCCGAAATTCCTTTGGAAACAATAGATACGCCAATCGCATTATATGCAAGCTTTTCAGCATCTGTTGATTTGTTAAATTTCTCAGTATCTAATTTAATATCATTTCTCAAATGCTCGATGTATTGTTGAGTTGAATCAAAATCTTCCGGTTTTTTATCACTTTCCAGAGCTTTTGCTCCAATCTCCTCAATTTTCTCACCTTCCTCAGTAACACCTAACATCTTTGCAATAAATATAATTGCTTTTATAACAATATTTATATTAGGAAAAGGTAACTTAATTAAAAAACTTGTCGCAAAATTTACTAACGAACTCCCTATACTACTAATTGCATTACTTACTAAACTTACTGCACCACTAAAAAAATTTCCTATAGCACTAAAAATTCCCATCTTAAAACCTCCTAATTTTAATTAAATCATCATTTTTTTTATATTTCTTCTGCGTAAAATCTTTTAATAATTCTAAAAGAATCTTCTTACGTTCTTTTAAGCTACAGTCTTCTTCTTCAATATAAAAGCGATTCGTTAAGAAGCTTGTAATTAAATCAAGAGAAAAATATTTTATAGCTTCCTTAAGAAGTTTTTGGAAAGAAGAAATATGTTTTGGATCACGAATCACTTTTCTAAAACTTTCATCAATACCTGATTCTAAAATAACATTCAAATATTGATTTAATTGAGAAGCAGTTGGTTTTTCTTCAAGATTTTCTAATCCAAGCAAAACACCTTTTTTATAATTCTTACAATAAAATTTTATAATATTTTTTCTCAATTCTTTTTCTGTAATTTCCGTTCCATTTTTATCAACTTTTTTCATTTCAATTTGAACTTGAACCGGCTTATTCCAGCCTTGAGTAAACACAATTGCTCTTCCAACTTCAAGATTAGAAAGAAAGTCTTTTTGTTCATCGTTCATCACAATTGTATTTCCAACTGAATCTTTATCATCTTGAGCAAAAAGTTTATGAATGATCTTTGTATTAGTATTTTTTAAAACCTCTGGAGTCAATTTATTTGGTATTTGATCAACTATAATTAAGGATTCTCCATATTTTCTTACTTCAGCCAGCATATCAGCAAAAACCTCAACCCCTTGTTTTTTATTTAAGCTGTCACCTGCACTTATTCGGCTTAACAATCTATGAGCCTCTTCAATTAAAGTAATATGTTTAAATTCTTTATTTTCATTATACTTCGATTTAATCGCTTCCATTAAATTGCTAAGAATAAATCCCATAATCAAAGACTTTTCATTCCCATTACGAATTTCTTCTAATTCCAAAACAACTTTTTTCTCTACCAATTCTTTAAAATTTATAGATCTTTTAGTATTCAACATTAAACCTTTTGAACCAATAAGAAGCCCTTGAAGTCTTGCTTTAATTGAGCCAATGTAATCATTTTGTAATCTTATATCAAACCCTTGATTTTTAACAACCTCTTCAGTTTTTTTGATAAGATTTTCCAAAGTTGGGAAAGCATAAATACCATCAGCAAATGGATTTTCATATTTATAGTTTTTATTGGTAGAAATATTCCAACCATAATCTTCGTAACATTGATAAATTGCTGTTTCTATAATTTGAGGAATTGCCGCTTCCATATCAAAAGATGCTTCTAAACTTGCTTTTATCATATCTACGCGAGAAGTAATATTTTCGTGAGGGAAAAACTCAAAAGGATTTATTCTAAATGGAGCAACCGTATTTTTCCCCAATGTGAAAATAAGCGTATCCGGAAACTCGGTAATTAAATTTCGATATTCTGTTTTTGCAGGTTCTATTACGAGAAAAGGCAT
>JAOZMQ010000465.1 GCA_029934195.1 Candidatus Cloacimonadota bacterium
TGTCGCTACTCTGTAGCTTAGTTCTCTTTTTTCTTTACCCAACGCTAACGCATTGAGCTATATAGATGTCGCTTCTATGCAGCTAAAAAATTAATTGTTTTTCTATAAATATTTTTTTCATGATCTTCCGTCCTTCATGGTTAAAAATCCTTTTTCGTTCAAACACTAATTAGAATATTTGTTCACTTTTTTTTAGCAATTTTGGCTTAAATCATTGAAAATTCAGAATACCTGACCTCACAGATTTAAGAATGCCCCCAGTTTTTGGGAAAGGAAAAGTAAAAAGACCGGAAAAACGTATTCGTTTTAAACGTACCCGTTTTATTTCTCGTGATAGCTCAAAAACTCAGTTTTTGTATGAACTTCGGGATTTTTGGAAACTGCAAGATTTTTGTTCTCGCTTCACATTCATTTCCATTCATTGCAAAGCAATTTCAAAAAATTAGGTTGTAGTGCCCAAATAAAAACAATCATGCTACAATATAGAACTTAACTAAGATTTGACGAAAAATGGGTTAGATAGCATTTTAGTAAGTATTCGAAGATTTAGAATATATTTGACAGATAAATTGATTTTTAATCTTTAGAAATATAATCTTATAAAATGAAATCTTTAATGTCGAAAAGCATTTGGAAATTGTATAAAAACTAAGAAAGGAGGAAGTATGAAAAATTTATTAATTGTATTGTTAATTATCACATTTGTAGTTACTTGTTTATCGGCAGAATCCGAAAAAGTAATTTCACAAACTAAAGTAGGTAAACTAAATCAACTCTCACTCGAACTTAAAACTAAATGGAAAGAAAAACATGATTATGCTTTGGAAAGAGCAAAACAATTAGATATTCCGGTAATAATTGATAATGAAGATGTTTATATGGAATTATCTCATTTTGAAGGAGAAGTTCCAATTTATCATATTACTGAAAATTCAAATGCTGCAATTACTATTTCTACTGATCATGTTTATTCTGGTGGCGGAGCAGGTCTTAATCTTAGCGGGAGTGGAATACAGGTTCGTGAATGGGATGGCGGTGGTGTGCGTACTACTCATCAAGAATTTACGAATACTCCTAATAGAATAACTAACGGAGACGGAACAACCGGAACTCATTATCATTCTACACATGTTGCAGGAACTATTATGGCTTCAGGCGTTCAGGCAAATGCAAGAGGAATGGCTTACGAAGCAACTTTAAAATTCTTTGATTGGAATAGTGATACATCTGAAATGGCGACGGAAGCCGGTTTAGGAATGTTGCTCTCAAATCATTCTTACGGGTATGAAAGAGGATGGAATTGGAATGGTTCATCTTGGAGTTGGAACGGGCAATCAACCGCCGGCGAAGATTGGAATTTTGGACATTATAATGTTCATTCACAAGAATTTGATATAGTTGCCTATAATGCACCTTATTATCTTATAGTAGAATCTGCTGGAAATGATAGAGGTGACGGACCGGGAAGTGATCCTGATCATCCAAATGCTGACGGACCTTACGATTGTCTTGCAGATATGGCTGCAAGTAAGAACGTTCTTACAGTAGCCGCTGTAGAAGATATGACTTCAACATATTCAGCTCCCGGAGATGTAGTAATGTCATCTTTCAGCAGTTGGGGACCTTGTGATGACGGAAGAATCAAACCTGATATTTCCGCCAATGGTGTAGGTTTATACTCTACTTATGATGGTTATGATAGTGAATACAATTCTATTTCAGGTACTTCTATGGCAGCTCCATCTGTTACGGGTTCTCTTGCTCTTATCCAAGAACATTATGAAGAAACAAAAGGCTCAGGATTATTCTTACGTTCATCAACTCTGAAGGCACTCACTTTACATTGTGCAGATGAGGCTGGATCAAATGACGGACCGGATTATTCTTTCGGTTGGGGACTTATGAATACCGAACGAATGGCAAATTATATCTCAAATGATAATATTGATGTAAGAATAATGGAACAGACACTTTCGAATGGAGGTACATATCAGGTTGTATTGCCTTCAAATGGTGTTGATCCGTTTAAAGCTACTTTATGTTGGACAGATCCTGAAGGAACTCCTGTTTCGCTCAGTCTGGATCCTTCTGACCCGATGCTTGTAAATGATTTAGATGTCAGAATTACACGAGATGCAAGTACATATTATCCTTGGAAATTAGATAGATTAAATCCCGCTAATGCTGCAACAAATAGCGGAGATAATTCGGTTGATAATGTTGAACAAGTTTTGATAGGAAATCCAATAGCTGGAAATTATACGATTACAGTCACTCACAAAGGAACTTTGGTTGATGATGATGGAAATACATCTTCTCAACAATTCGGATTAATAATTAGTGGAATTTCGACTGGATATCCGCTTTGTGAAATAAATAATCCTTCAAATAACGAAGTAATAATAAGTGGTACAATTGAAACAATTGCAGTTACCGCATCTGATCCCTCAAGGTCACTTACGAATGTAAAAATATATATTGATGATAATTTGAAAACAACTCTCGCTTCTTCTCCGTATGAATATTCTTGGAATACCGGAAGTGAAACTCTTGGAAATCATACAATTAAAGCAATCGCTATTGATAACGAATCAAATGAAACGACAGATGAAATAACTATTAGACTATCTAATCCAACTATTAATATCTTTGAAGATGATTTTGAAACAAATAAAAATTGGAATCTTACCGGAGAATTTGAACGAAATGCA
>JAOZMQ010000466.1 GCA_029934195.1 Candidatus Cloacimonadota bacterium
TAATGCCGTTATTAAAAGAAGTTTTGTAAATACCTCCGCTCATTGCAGCACCGGAAAAAGGAATATAATTTCCATTGGGAATTCCATTAGGTCCAAAAACAGGTATCTGCATAGTTTTGTTTGCTGCTTTGTATGTGTCATTATCAAGTCGAACCATCGTCGAATTAAAGACAACTTTTGGTAGAAAATTTGTGAAAGCATTCTTTTCACCCCAATTAGCAGATGTTAACGAATTTTTCTCTGATAACAGTTCTTTATTTTGTTCTTTAGCCAATCGTATGCTTTCATCAAGAGAAATATTTTTTGCAAAAACAGGTGATATACTTAGAATTACGATTAACAGTAATATTGTTTTTCTCATTTTTTGACTCCTTATTTTGATTTATATTATTAATTACATACCTTGTATTATAAAACTACCGGTATAGTTTATGACCATGATAAATATCATAAGCGTGCATAAAAAATGTTAATTTCATTTTACCTCTTTTCTAACCCGCTAAACATTATATTGACTACATCATCAACAATCTTGTTCAGTTCCATTTCCTGTTTACCATGCAAAACAAAATAACTGATTCCCCAAGTTGTTCCGGTAATCATATAAATTACAGAATCAATCGAATGGTTCACAAAGACATTACTATCAATGCCTTCAGATATAATTCCTGTTAATAATTTCTTTTCAAATTCATCGAATTTATTTTTCTGTTCAAATGCCAATTGTCTGTGTTTTACAGATAAATTCTCTTTTAAAACTAAGTCGAAATATCTTTTTTGACTTTTAAATGAAATCAATTTCTCAAAGACAAATGCGTGGATTTTATTTTTAATTGTATCTTGTTTAGCTACTGCGTTTCGGATATTATCTTGTATCTTTTCCATGTCAGAATTAAACATCTCATTTATTATATCATCTTTGCTTTTAAAATAATAGTAGAGAGCGGTATTTTTCATTCCACACTCTTGGGCTATATCATCCAGAGTCGTTTTTGCGAACCCGTATTTTTGAAACATAACAGATGCTGCTCTTAAAATATTTTCTCTTTTATCCATATTAAACTCCTTTTTAAAGATTTGAATAATTTATAATAATCTTCAAAAATTTAACTATGGTTTTAGTGTCAAGTTTTTCATATATATTTTTATAGAGTCTTGAATTTTCTTACGCGTTTTGAGTGTATAAATCTTACCTGTTCAAATAATCAAATAAACGAAAATACACGGTCTCGTTATTGATGAGATTCTTATCGGTACCAAGACAGGAGCAATCCAGGGTTTAGAATGAGAAAAAGAACATCGATCGTCTTAAGACTTTTTGTCCATTTTATCAGATATTTAAGAATCCAAACTTTGAAAATTTAGTGCTTGCAGCTTCCATTATAATTCTTTTTTTTCATTATCTTTCAATAATTACTTCTATTTCTCAAACATTTGAGTTTTTTATTCGAGAAATTAATTGCTGTTTATCTGATAAATTTTTTTATTGGTTCGGATTGATGGCTAATGGGTGGGCACTGCCACGAAGCCAAAATTACCATTTCAACTTTCAAAAACCACCAAACTTTCATAAAACAAATCGCTTTAACAAAAAGCTTCAACCGGCTTTGTGGAGTGCTTTGTTAGCTACATTTTTATGTTTCAAAACTATTCAACAATTTCTTTATAATTCCAGAATTTAGAAAAAATGAGAAAATCAAACTCAGTTAAAATTAACTGGCACAAGTATTATGGATTACTTGAATCAGCATTAATATTTTTTTCTAAATCTTCAAATGGATTTTTTGTAACATATCGTCCATCAGGTAATTCCCAAACATTAACTCCGTTTTTTGAATAAACATTTGGTAAGCCTTTTTCCCTATGGGATTGTTGTGCTTGCTTGGTTGCTCGTTGAAATATTTTAGTCATTTCTAAAAAACGATTATAATTTTTAGCTTTTAACATTAAATCCTCTCTTGAAAGTATTAAATCTTTCTTCATCAATTATTTGGAATTGTTCCTTAAAACCTAATGCAGTTTGAATTACATTGTCATCACCATTATAAAATATTTGCCATTCATCAGCAATATTTTTATAGATATACCAGAAATTATTAATACTTCGAGAATATCTCCGAGTTATATCTTTTTTAGGTATATGATGACCACCTTCTTCAACTCTAATTCGTACTCGTTCTATAGCCATTTTAATATTACCTAGAAAAACATAAAGTATTATTATTTTGAATCCATTTTGTTTCAGTTTCTTTAATCTTGAAATTAATGATTTTCCTGAAAGAGTAGATTCAATAATGAAATCACTGTCAGATTGAATTAAATCTTTTAGCTGTTTAAAAAAAATCCTACCTGCTCTAATTTTCCCACCTTCTTGGTCGTCCGGATTAAATTCTTTTTCAATTTCATCTGCATTAAGAAATATTAGATTAGATGTTTTAACAAACTCTTTTGCAAAAGTTGTTTTACCTGAACCATTTGCACCAGAAACAACATAAACAGTCTTACTTTTCATATTTCTTCCTTTATTTATTCTATCTTAATTACAATAAATATTATTGCACAAATCTGTCAATTTCTGATAATCTCAAACGATAGTTTAATAAATAATTAAGAATGGTGTAGCTAATGAGTTGCGTGCGCTGCGTCCCGATAGGGCTTGTTATGTCATTTAATTATTTTTCACGTTCAAACCAATTACAATTATCTTTA
>JAOZMQ010000467.1 GCA_029934195.1 Candidatus Cloacimonadota bacterium
ATCATTATCATCAAATTCAGTTCCAAAGCGTTCATTGAAAACCTGAATAATATTAGACAATAAATCTTTTTCTTCATCTGCCTTTTTTCCTCCAGCTTCATAAGTAAGCGGATTTAATTCATTAACTGAATCTCCAAGATTTATTTCTTGTATTCCTTCGTATTGTGTTTTATAAGATTCCATATCAATAGACTCATAAATGCCTGTAATTGGGTCTGGAGTGTTTGTAATAAGTTTATTTGACAAATACTTCAAGAATAGATGTAAACGCTCTAAATATGGATTTACATAAGGAATTATTTGAGATAAGAAACCATAAAGTCTGACAAATGATTTAACTTTAATTTTAAAATCAACTTGATCATCTTCTGAAAGCTCTTTAAAAAATTCAACAGATTTATCCAAAATTGCGTGAAGTTGATCAACTGAAACACCGGAGAGCAATTTATCGGAAAATTCTTTAACTTGTTCCTCAGAATAAAGCTGAAAATTATCAATTGAATCTTGGAGATCAAAAAGTTTATTTGGATCCGTTTCTTTTGAAAGAATAGTTCCTTCAAAATAAGGTTCAAAAGATTTTCCGATAACTTCTGCATCATTTTGAAAATCTAAGACAAAAGTATCTTCTTTGTATGGGCTGAAAATTCTGTTTAATCTTGAAAGCGTTTGAACTGCAGAAACTCCGGCAAGTTTTTTATCAACATACATTGTATGCAAAAGAGGTTGATCAAAACCAGTTTGAAATTTATTTGCAACAATTAAGAATTGGAATTTTTTCTTTTTAAATTCTTTTGGAATTGCAAGTGTTGAAAATTTATTAATGCTTGTTTCTGTATATTCCACACCATCGAGTTTTTTTGTTCCCGAAAATGCAACAATAGATTTAAAAGGATAATTTCTTGTTTTTATTATTTCATCAAAAACAAACTTGTATCTGATAGCATTTTTAATTGATTGAGTTACAACCATTGCTTTAGCAAGACCATTTATTTTATGAGCTTTATAAACAGAATCATAGAAATGAGTAAGCATAATTTCTGCTTTAATTTTGATAGCGTGTTTATCTGATTCCACATAGTTTTTGAGTTTATTTTGAGCTCTTTTTTTATCATATTTAGGATCATCTTCAATAGTTTTTAATAAACTGTAATAACTTGAATAGGTTGTATAGTTTTTTAAAACATCAAGAATAAAACCTTCCTCAATTGCTTGTCTCATTGAATACAAATGAAATGCTTTAAATTTTCCGTCTTGTTGTTTTTCTCCGAAAAGCTCTAAAGTTTTATTTTTTGGTGTTGCTGTAAATGCAAAATAACTGGCATTTTTTAAAAGTTTTCTACCTTTAATAATTCTGACAATTTCGTCTTCATCTGTCCATTCTTCCTCAAACTCATCTTCTATATATTCTTGTTTATCAGAAAGAGTTATATTCATTTTTCCTGCTGTTTCTCCGCTTTGGCTTGAATGAGCTTCATCAATGATAATTGCAAATTTTGATTTTTTTAAATCTCCTATTTCTTCAACTACATAAGGAAATTTTTGAATTGTGGTAATGATTATTTTTTTACCTTCTTCAAGTGCTGTTTTAAGATTTTTTGATTTATCAATTGCTGCAACAGTTCCTTTTACTTGTTGAAATTGTTTGATGTTCTCTTGAATATTTTTATCCAGGACAACTCTGTCTGTAATGACAATAACAGAATCAAAAATATTGGTTGTATTTGTTTTGTCGTGAAGTCCGACAAGCTGATGGGCGAGCCACGAAATAGAATTTGTTTTTCCTGAACCTGCTGAATGTTGCACAAGATAAGTTTGACCTGTTCCGTTTTCTTTGGCGTGATGAAGGATTTTTTTGACTACATCAAGTTGATGATAGCGAGGAAAAATAAGTTTCTTTTTCTCAATTCCTTTATCATCTTTTTCAGAAACAATTTGAACATAATTTTGAATAATTTCAGTAAGACTGTCTTTAGTTAAAATTTCTTCCCATAAATAAGAAGTTTCTATTCCTGAAGGATTAGGCGGATTTCCTGCACCGTTTTGATTTCCTTTATTAAAAGGTAAAAAGAAAGTATTTTTTCCTTTTAGTTGAGTTGTCATATAAATAAATTGTGTATCAATAGCGAAGAAAACAAGATTTCTGCCAAATTTAAAAAGCTCTTCTTTGGGATCTCTATCTTTTTGAAATTGTCTGATTGCATCTTTTACATCTTGATTAGTAAGCTCATTTTTAAGCTCACAATGAATAATTGGAAGTCCATTAACAATAATAGAAATATCAAATTTTTTCTCATTTCTATTGCTATAATGAAGCTGACGAACAACTGCAAAAATATTTTGTTTATAATGCTCTTGTTCTTTTTTGTTATGGATAGAAACAGGTTTATCAAAGAACAATTGAATTTTTATATTACTATCAATAAAACCTTTTCTGAGAATTTCAACAATTCCTTTTCTTTTGATTTGATCGGTAAGTCTTTTGAAAAATCTTTTTTTGAAAAGATCACCGTGATATTTTTTCAGCTTTTCAAGTTTTCTCGGTTGAGTTTTTTCTAAAAAATGAAGTAATAATTTAGGATCAAGACAAAGCTCTCTGTCATAATCTTGATAATCTCTTTGAATATATCCGTTTTGATTTACAAGATAATCTTCAATTAAAGATTCTAATCCTTCTTCTGTTGTGTTTGTTGTTTTGTGATTTATCATAA
>JAOZMQ010000468.1 GCA_029934195.1 Candidatus Cloacimonadota bacterium
ATAAAATTTTGAAAGAGACTAAGAATGTTATCCGCTACATCACTTTTTGAGGTGCTTATAAAATAGTTCTTTACTTCTGATACTCCATTATTTTTTTTGATAATGTTCATTTGAACCTCCTGTTGGATTTTATTGTATAACTGACTGTAAATTATTCAATTAGGAGGTTCTGTTAACCTTTTACATAGTTTTTTATATGTTATTTCTCAAGGGTTTAGGTAGTGCGAAACTTGAGTAAATGTTGTTATTTTTGAATTGATGTTTTTGGATAACATAAAAAAATCAAATTGTAAATGGCGAAAAAATGAAGAAAGTAAAAAATGATTAATGCATCTCATAATAAAAAAGTTCAACATTTTCTCGAAGAAATAAGAATGATTGATTTTGAGAAATTTGAAATGCTACAAGAATTACGGAAAATTGTATTTGAGAATTCTTCCAATGTACAAGAACGAATGATGTTTATGGCTGTATTATGTTTTCTCGTAATTCTGAGGATTTCGGTGGGATTTTTGTAAGAAAAGAACATCTTTCTTTTGAATTTGGCTTGGATATAAATATGAGCAACTCTGATAATTTATTGGAAGGAAAAGGGAAATTTCGCCGACATCTGAAACTCAGAAATTCATCAGATATAAAAAAACAGATTCTCTTGTAAAACAGACTTTAGAGTTAATTAAATGAAAAAATTATACCAACCCTTTGAAATAAGAAAAATAGCTCAACAGTTATTAAACACAAACAAAAATATAGAAATTGAAGAAAATTACATCGGGAGATCTGATGCTTCTGTTTATATTCTTATCTTTGAAAAAAGGAAATATGTCCTTAAAGCTCAACAGGTAAAAGAGCAGAAATCGCTTCATAAACTAAAAAATATTTTGTTAAAATTACAGACCAAACTTCCAGTAAATAAGGTTATAAAATATGTTCAAACTCAAAATCAAGAATTTTTACTGACAGATTATATAGAAGGTGAACCAATTTTTCTATACGGCGAAAAGAAAGATGGTAAAAATGTTGGCATCATTCTCGGTAAAACTCTAAAAATGATTCATAACACCGATTTCTCAGATTTTGAAGTAAATAATGAATTTGAGAATCGAATTGCAAAAGTGAAAAAATTGATATTAGAGAATGAATTTAGACCGGCGATTATTAAAGAAACTTTTGGAGATAAATCCACTTTAGAAATTATTGATTATATAAATTCATTGATTCCCCAAAAATGGGATTTGGTACTTACTCACGGAGATTTTTGCCTTCCTAATATTCTAATAAAAAACAATAAATTGTCTGGTATTATTGATTTGATTGATTGCCGAATTTGCGATAGAGCTTATGATATTTATTATGCACTCTGGAGTCTTAATTACAATAAAATGAATCGGTTCAAAGAAGATTTTCTTGTCTCTTACAGTATTGATAAAATCCCATCTAAAACCATCAAATTAATTGGTATAATTGATTGGCTTTGGTATGATTATCAGAAAGATTTGATTTCAGAAGATTTTCTAATGGAGTGTAAATGAAAAAGCAAAAAATAATACATTCAATATTCGTAGTGTTAATTTTTATAGTATCCTTTTACGGACGAAGTATTTTGAATTCTTATGTCCCCTTAACATTTTCGACAACTTTTCTGAAATTGTCATATTCATATCTTTGGTGGACTTTACTACCTTTGTTAGTTCTTGTCGCTTTATATGGATTTAATAATATTCCCCAAATATTAGGATTAAATAAAGGACTAATATTCGCATTTTTATTTTCAATAATAACAGTACTTCCAATGATTGTAAGTTCAGCAATAATTGGGAAAATTGATGATAATCTTGATTTTGGTGCTTTGCTTTATAAAACTATTATTGCGGGATTCTTTGAAGAATCTTTTTTCAGAGGTTTTTTGTTTGGAATTCTATTTCGGAAATTAAGGTGGGGTTTTATTCCTGCATCAATTCTTGGAGGAGTACTTTTTGGATTAGGACACCTTTATCAGGGAGTAACTCTCATAGAAACGATAGGAATATTTGCAATTACAACAATAGGTGCTGCTTGGTTTTCGTGGCTATATATTGAATGGGAAAACAATTTATGGATTCCAATATTTTTGCACACATTTATGAATCTTTCCTGGATTTTGTTTAAGGTAAGCAACAATGCTTTAGGGGGAATTTATACAAATATATTTAGAGCAATTACGATTGCATCAACAATAATAATAACAATTCGCTATCATAAAAAAAGAGGATTGAAAATAAATAGAAAGAATTTAATTATAAACAACAATGTAAAATCAATTAGTCGAGATAGTGATGAATTCAAGGATTGAGATAAATGTTTTCAGATTATAATGGATTTTAATTCATAAAAGGAGTTTACAATGAAAAACAAAGTAGCTGAAATTACCGATATTTTTAAACTTAAAACTTCAATTCCAAATGTAAAATAAATATCAAATCTAATTTTAAGCTTTCTGCATTTCTTGCCAAAAAAGACAGAGTTGATTATATGTAGTAGCTGAACGGAAAAGAAATTATTTTTTCGCAAAGTCGCAAAGGGAAGATCGCAAAGGCAAATTATTTCTATCTTAATAGAAGCGATATCTATGCAGCCCAATGCGTTAGCGTTGGGTAAAGAAAAAAGAGAATCAAGCTACAGAGTAGCGACAAAAAAAGAAAATTTGGGAAAAGTTAGTTTTCGTTCA
>JAOZMQ010000469.1:0-1440 GCA_029934195.1 Candidatus Cloacimonadota bacterium
TAATGTGATGAATTTTACTATTTCAAACCCAGTTTTTTCAGGGGAAAATATTGGGCAAAACCCTACAACATTCTTCTTTGATGGGGAAACATTATCCTTTAATTTATCTGTCGATTCAGATGATGATTTATTGAACTCAGATACCTATGAATTATTATGTAATGGAGTAATAGTCGAGCCATTAAAAATTTCAGTTGATATTAATAGCTCTAACAGCCCATTGTATTCGATAACTATTACAGATATTTCACCAAATTCAGATGCTTTTGGTGCTGGTGATAATGATGACTTAACTTTCACTTTTAATGGTTATGATGTAGCAATTCCAGAGAATAATATGTTCAATGAAGAAATTGCTTCTGGTGTTTCTATGGATCAATCTGCTCCCGTTATGGATTATTTATCACAATCTGTAATTAGTGGTACGGGAACTTCATACAATAATGGTTTTGATATAAATCAAGGAGCTAATGCTCTTATTCAATTTGAAGCAATTGACTTTTGTGGTGTTGAATCTGTTTCTGTTTTTATTGCTGAACAGGGGGCAACTGAATATACATGGATAGGTTCTTCCAGTCAAGGTATTGATGATTTATATACAATTGAATGGCATACTGGTAATGTTGCAATTGGTGATTATGACATGTATCTTCAAGCTACAGATTTTTTAGGACACCAAACAATATTAGAAGATTTCACCCCAATTGAATTTATTATTTCTTCATATTTAGGAGTAGAATTAACTAATATAATACCTAATTATGAGAATCCAAATAGTGAAATCTTCACTATACAATTACCAACTTTTAATTATAGAACTTACTCAGGTTATAATGCGGATACCGGAGCATATCAAGTTTCACCGGATATTTCATTGAATTTTCAAATTAATGATGTAATTTTTATCCAAAATGGAATAGTTTCTGATCCGACTATGATAAATTATTCCGGTATTAATGCTGTTAGTGGAGTTTTCTCAATAGAAATATTAGATGAGCAAATCCTAACTAATAATAATAATGTAATAGTAGAAGTAGATTATAATGGGGAGACTAAATCAATAGTATCAACTATTTTTGTTGATACAACTCCACCAGAGTTTTCTGATTGGACAGTCGGGGAAATTAACTCTTTAAATTTAACAGTCGAAGTGACAATTATTGATGCCGAAACAGATATTTCCGATGTCCAAATGGTTATTAATAATGGAACAGTAACAAAGACTATGGAAGAATTAACTATAAATAGTAATATTTATAGTTATACTTTTAGCGTTGAAGAATTATTCAATCTTGGTTACAATGATCCACAAAATACATCATTAAACATTGAGTGGATTGCAAAGAATAATTTGGAAATGAATAGTTCTGAAACATTAGCCTATACGGTTAATATCATTGAGAATATTTCATTTACTTTTGAAGATTTTAATAATGTTTG
>JAOZMQ010000469.1:1540-2705 GCA_029934195.1 Candidatus Cloacimonadota bacterium
ATGGTGTAGTAGGTAATAATAATAGTTATAGCGTTTTATTGAATTCCTATATTCCAGACAATCAAGATGCTATTTCAATTGTTGTAACTGCCACTGATGTAAATGGTTATTCTGAAACAGGAAGCAAAATTTACGGATTGGATTCAGATGCTCCGGTAATCAGTTTTACAACTCCATCTCCAAATCAACAATTTGTTTATGGTGATAGTGTTACCGTTAATGCTTCTCTATCAGATATTGTACAAGCACGAGATAATATGAAGAGAAATTCTAAGGATAACAGAAATCTTGGTTCAGGTATTTCAGAAGCTACTCTTGCAATATATGATTCTAATAATATAGTTATTGCTGAGACCACCGTAAGCAATAGTAATGAAATTGAAACAATTGTATCCGGTTTATTGGTTGGCAACTATAATGTTATAGTTACCGCTACTGATAATGTGGGAAATCAATCTCAAGCAACTATTGAGTTTTTTGTAACTTCGGAAGTCCAACCTTTTGCAAATATATTACCATTTAATGATGTCTGGTTCTATAATCCTGAATGGATAGGAAATGATGAGCACCCATTTATGTTTAATGCTTTTGGTGGTGGAAATGCTACGATATCAACAATAGATGTTTTATTTACATCTCTTCCGTCCGGAACTTATTTAGGAAATGAGATTATAAATGAGTCTGGAGCTCCTCTGTATTCTGTAGTTCTAAATAATAGTGTTCCACTCCCTGAAATTGATACTTCTATTAAATTAACCATAACCGTCACAAATTCTTTAAGTAATACTCTTTCATTTGAGCAAGTTTTTGTTTTAGATGATGCTGATCCGGTTATTTCAATAGTTTCTCCAGAAGATGGAACAGAATATGAAATTTCAGAAGATATTATCGTTAGTGTTGATTTCACTGATATTGGTTCTGGATTAGATGTAGCTACAGCAGAAGTTACAGATCCAAATTCAGCTATTATTACATATACAGCTATAAATGGAAATATTCTGGAAACATTGGAAAATGTAGTACTCGGTAATTATAGTATAACATTTACCGGTGTTGATATTCTTGGCAATAGAGCAGATTCTACTGTTGCTTTTGTTGTTATCAATACAAATGATGCTCCTACTGTTGCCAATCCAATTGCAGATTTCTCATTCGATGAAGATAC
>JAOZMQ010000084.1:0-3575 GCA_029934195.1 Candidatus Cloacimonadota bacterium
CGCCTTCCGTAACCTCAACTTCAATGCAAGTAAGATTGGGTTTAGCAGGTTCTGACACTGGTGGTTTTAGATCAGACACTTATTCTTCAGAATATATGAGTTATGTGGCAAGAGGTTCCGTTACTGTTCCAACGGGTTCACAGCCTTCTGGATGTAGAGGATATTTAAGCTTTGATACGACAACAGATGCTTTTGAATCTGCAGATTTTACTAATCCGGCTAATTCAAGTTATCAAAATGATACTGTTGATGTTACCTTTCATTTAGATGAAGCTGCACAAAATGCAAGTGTTCAAATTTGGTTAGATAATGACGGTACCCATACACAATCATCAGAAGTTGATAAAATATTAACCTTAACTTCTGAAACTCAAAGTCAAAATTTTGAATTAGACGGAACAGATTTAACAACTTCTGAATCTCATATTGAATCCGTAACAGATAATAGTACTGACATCGGAACGTCTTTTGTAAATGGCACATCATATTATATGGCAATTCGTTACCAAGATTCAAGTGGTAATACAGAGGCTGTTTCAAGTTGGATTCAATTTACTTATGATACTTCTATCTCTCAACCTACAAGTGTTTCTGCCTCCGATGAAAGTGGTGCAGATATTGATATTGACTATACTTTACCCGAAATTGCAGGGGATATAGAAGATACTGATGATATTGGTGAAGTGAAAATAATCATTAATGATACTTCTAATAGTGAAGTAGCTACTCTTACTTTAGAAAATTCTTCAATTGCTACAGCAGCTTCACATTCTATTACGATTGATGGCTCAAACCTTTCTGGATCTACTTATTATATTGCAGGAACCGGAGCAGGATCATTAAGCACTGGAACAGCTTATAGATTTATTGTTAGTTACAAAGATAGAGCTGGAAACGGACTTTCTAACTCAAGTTATTCAGAAATAACATATACAACAGATTCTTCAACTTCAGCTCCAACTTCTAATAGTTGGACAGAAAATTCTAAAACTGAAATTGCAGTAAGTTTTGATCTCGGTGAAGCTGGCTTAACAAACTCAACTTGGCTTTATTTCAATACATCAGCCGATACTTCCGGTTATACTTCAAGAATCAAATTATCGGGTGAAGATGCATCCGGTGCACATTCATTTAATTTAACCTATCCGTTTGTTACATCAGATTCACAAGTTAGAGAAGTTTACGGTTCTTCAGCTCTTGTTAATGGAACCGAATATTATATGATTACGTCTTATCAAGATGCTTCTTCAAATCCAAGAGCTTATGATGCTACAGCTTCTAAAGTTTCTTGGGATGAAGCTACAAGTACTGGTATTACGATTTCTGCTCCAATTGCTGATTCTTACCAAAATGGAAGCTTTGATGTAACTTATCTTCTTCCTGAAACAGGAACAGATGGTTCTATTAAATTAATTTTCTATAATGAAGTAGGTTTAACAACTAAAAGAGCAGAATTAACTCTTGCTACTGGTCAAAGTCTTAATAATACATCTTCACATACTATTACATTAGATCCAACTGGATTATCTTCAGCCGCAGAAGTAGCTTCTTATAATGCTTCCTATAATAACACGCTTATTGATGATAGTGATGAACCGGAAGATTATTATTTCGTTGTAGAATATCAAGATCAATATGGAAATGATGCTGTAGAATCTGCAACAAATAACAAATTTTACTTTGATGATTCCGGAAAAGCATTTGCAGTTGATCCAACATTTGCAGATACTTCAAATGATGATGATGTACAAGTAACTTATACATTACCAGAAGATGCTTCACTTGTTTATGCTTATATTTACGATGTTTCTCGTTTATTAGGATTAACCGGAAATACTTCTCGCAATATGGATAGAAAAGATATTGCAAACTTAATTAAACAATTACCTCCATCACAAACAAACCGTGCAATTCGTTCTAAATTGACAATTGCAGATATTTCTACTTATTATGATGGCGGAACAGCAAACACATTAAATTTAGATGCAGATGACTTTTTAAGTGATGACGATGTCACATCTTATAATTCTACTAATAATACTCTCGTTACCGGAACAGATTACTATGTTGCTATTGGATACCAAGATCTCGCTTCAAATACTGAAGTTACTTCTGCTAATTCAGGCACAAATACTTATACTTACGATTCGGGGACAGAAACTCCTACAATGTCTTCTGCAGCTGAAGTAGCAAATTCTACAGCTCCACTATTAAGAGTAAGCTATAGTTTACCGGAAGCAGGTACTAATGAAACAGTAAAGATACTTGTTTGTAATACAGATAGTCCAACAGCAAGTGTCCATGCAACTGTTACATTAGAAGGTCATTATTCATCAGGAGCATCTGGAGATATAGATTTAACCGTTCCATTTGAAACAGGCGATTCCGATGTTTATGCAGTTAGTGGAACAGCAGCTTTAACGGATGGAAACACTTATTACGTTTTCGTTCAATATCAGGATGTTGCTCTTAATACTGCTGCAACTTCAGCAACTTCACAATCATTTACTTGGGATGGTGCTACTCAATCACCTTCAATTTCTATGCCTTCTGATGGAGGTTCAGATAACGAATCTCTTACGATTAATGTAACTTTCCCTGAGAATTCTCCGGCTCCTTATTCCGGTTCAATGAAGCTTTATATCTCAGATCATACAACAAGAGCTACAGCGACTTTAGTTTTACAATCAATTACTTCAGGGGCAAATTTCATTATTTCTGGTGGAAATCTTGGAACTGATACTGAAGGAACTGATAATGTTGTATCTGCAAGTGGTGCTCTTTCTGCTTTAACACATGGCAATCAATACGATGTTTATTTTGGATATAGAGATGATTGGGGAAATGCGGAAGCAACTTCCGGAACAAATACTTTTACTTATGATACAAGTGCAACAATAATTTCTATTGCAAGTCCGGCAAATAGTGCTACGGTAACCGGAGATTTTAATCTTGTTTACACCAAATCCGAAGTTGCTCAAAGCGGAACATTTACCATTATGTTTGACAATGCAACACCTGCAAATGATGCAACTTTGACAATGAATAGTACATATTGTGGATATACAACTGAAAAGACTTTAGTCGTTGATGTTAGTGCATTAGGTTCTACTACTGGGGTTTCTGGAGTTTCCGGAGCAACTGCTCTTGTTGATGGAGAATCTTATACAGTAAGATTTAATTATACAGATGAAGCTGGAAATAATGCTTCAGAAGCTACAATTACAAATTTAACTTACAATACAACTACGACAGTTTTGACAATTACAAAAGTAGCTGTTAATTCAGGAAATCCACTTAATGGGGATCTTACAACTATGCAACCTGTTGTTTGTTATAAAGGTGAGACAAATAGCAACAGTGCAACTATTTCTAGTTTCAAGATAACTAAACTTGGCTCTAATGCAACCGGCGATTTTGAAACATCTGCTGTTTCTTTATGGGAAAGTGCAGATGCTACTCTTGATTTAGGCTCGGATACAAATCTTGGTTCAAAAGCCTTTTCAACAGATTGGACCGGGCATTCCGGTTTTACTAGTGTAGGTCATGGAACAGAGGATATGTACTATGTCTTC